>CALXRQ010000007.1 GCA_944390895.1 uncultured Alphaproteobacteria bacterium | reverse complement strand
GTCAACGGGAAAAGAATTAAGCTTAAAAAAGAGCCGGGATTTCAACCCGGCTCTGATTTTAATAAAAAAGTTCCCAACTAACTTGCTTTTTTCTTGGTCGTGGAAAGCACTAGCTTGGAGGCTTTGGTTATTCTGTCATATTCCATTAAGTTGGATAAAACGGCTTCCATATCGCATAAGGCGATCGTATTCGGACCGTCGGACAAAGCGTGATCCGGATCTTCATGCGTTTCCATGAAGACGGCCGCAACGCCCACGGCAACGGCGGCACGAGCCAAAACAGGAGCAAATTCGCGCTGACCGCCGGAACAGCCGCCCAAGCCTCCGGGTTGTTGTACGGAGTGGGTCGCGTCAAAAATGACGGGGCAGCCCGTATCCTGAATCATTTGCGGAAAAGCGCGCATATCGGTTACCAGAGTATTGTAGCCGAAACTGGTTCCGCGTTCGGTAATGCATACGTTAGGATTGCCGGAAGCCAAAACTTTTTTCACCAAATTTTTAACATCCCACGGCGCCAAAAACTGACCTTTTTTAATATTGACAATTCTGCCGGTCTTGGCCGCAGCAACGACCAAATCCGTCTGACGGCACAAAAAGGCGGGGATTTGCAGCATATCAACATATTCGGCCACAACTGCGCATTGGTTCGCTTCATGCACGTCCGTGACAATCGGAACGTTGTTATAGAGTTTTTTGATTTCGGCAAAAGTGCGCATGCCTTCTTCAAGACCGACGCCGCGCGGACCGTCAATCGACGTGCGGTTAGCTTTGTCAAAAGAGGCTTTGAAAATATAGTTAATGCCCAGTTTGCGCGTAATTTCAATCATTGCGCCGGCAATGTCAATCGCATGCTGCCGACTTTCTATCTGGCAGGGACCGGAAATAACGGATAACGGCAGATCGTTGCCGATTTTCAAGCCGTTTATCTCAACAACTCTTTGTTTTTCGGGGAATTCTAAAACTTTATTTTCCATATTGTACTCCTTTTAGGCATTTGTCCTTTTAACACTTTAGGAAAATATGTCAATATTTTTCGTTATTTTGTTCAGATAATTGTAAAGCCTCCCGGCAACGGGAGGCTTTAGGCTAAATCAGGCGGGATTTTTCAATCGAAGCTCTGACAAAGGAAACAAACAACGGATGCGGATCAAACGGCTTGGACTTCAGTTCGGGATGGAACTGAACACCGATAAACCACGGATGCTCCGGAATCTCGACGATTTCAGGCAGACGACCGTCCGGAGACTTTCCGGAGATGACCATTCCGACATCGTTGAGCTGTTTTTCATATTTGATGTTTACTTCATAGCGATGGCGGTGACGCTCAAAGATTTTTTCCGCACCGTAAACCCGGCTGACCAGAGAACCCGGCCGAAGGTCGCATTCATAAGCGCCCAGACGCATGGTGCCGCCCAAGTCGCCGTCTTTGTGACGGATTTGTCTGGCCCCGTCTTTGTCCCATTCGGTCATCAGACCGACAACGGCTTCGCAGTCCGGCGCAAATTCGGTGGTTCCGGCATTTTTAACGCCGCAGAGGTCGCGCATGGCTTCAATAACGGCCATCTGCATACCAAAACAGATTCCCAAAAACGGAATATTGTTTTCACGGGCGTAACGAATGGCTTTGATTTTGCCTTCCGTACCGCGGGCACCAAAACCGCCCGGAACCAAAATGCCGGAGACATCGCCCAGTTCGGCGGCAATATCTTCTTTTTCCAGAGCTTCTGAATCGACCCATTTGATACGAACCTTATATTTGTTGGCAATGCCGCCGTGAGTCAGAGCTTCTCCCAAAGACTTGTAGGTGTCAAGCATCTGCGTATATTTGCCGACAACGGCGATTTTTACTTCACCTTCAGGGTGTTTGATGGTCTCGACTATGTGTTCCCATTTGCTCAAATCAGCCGGTCCGTCTTCCAGACCGAAGTATTTGCAGACCTGACGATCCATCCCCTCACGCGAATATGCCAGCGGAACGGCATAAATGCTCGGCGCATCCAAAGCGGCAATAACGTTTTCTTCCTTGATGTTGCAGAAAAGCGCAATCTTGCGTTTTTCATTTTCGGGAATCGGCATTTGCGAGCGGCAAAGCAACATATCAGGCTGGATACCGTATTCCTGAAGCTGTTTGACCGAGTGCTGGGTCGGCTTGGTTTTGAGCTCGCCGGAGGCCGGAATAAAAGGCAGCAGGGTCACATGGATAAACATAACCCGGCTGCGGCCCAAATCGTAAGCCGTCTGACGAATGGCTTCGAGAAACGGCTGTCCCTCAATATCGCCGACAGTGCCGCCGATTTCGCAGAGAACAAAATCTTCATCGCTGATATCCGACTTAATAAAGTCTTTAATTTCGTTGGTTACGTGCGGGATAACCTGAATGGTGGCGCCAAGATAATCTCCGTGGCGTTCCTTATCCAGCACGCGCTGATAAATCTTGCCGGAGGTTACGCTGTCGGTCTTGTGGCAGGAAACGCCCGAAAAACGTTCATAGTGACCGAGGTCAAGATCGGTTTCGGCACCGTCATCGGTTACAAAGACTTCACCGTGCTGATACGGACTCATGGTTCCCGGGTCTACATTCAGGTACGGATCAAGCTTGCGCATGCGGACTTTGAAACCTCTGGCCTGCAGGGTTGCCGCCAGCGACGCGGAAGCCAACCCCTTGCCCAGAGAAGAGACGACGCCGCCTGTAATGAAGATAAATTTTGTATTTTCAGACATTTAATTTTCCCTTGTTTTAAAGTGAGAAAGGCACCTTCCCGAAAAAGGTGCCTTTATGTTCGTTAAGATATCCATTATTCACCGGCAACCGGAGCCTGAGGTTCTGACGGAGCCGTATCGGAGACTTCAATGATGGAAGCTGATTTTCTCTCAAAACCTCGGTGGTAAATAGACAGTGAGATACTGGTAATAATGAAGACCGTGGCCAAAATGGCTGTCAGTCTGGTCAAGAAATTTCCGGTTCCTCTGGCGGTTAAAAAGCTGCCGGCGCCGCTGCCGCCGCCCAAACCATCAAGAGCGCCGCCTTCAGAACGCTGCAACAAAATTACGGCGACCAGAAAAATTGCCGTAATCAGATGAATTACCAATAAAACGTTTCCCATATTTATTCTTCCTTTTTAATCAGTTTACCGGCAAGACAATCTTAGAAACCGGCGTTTTTGGCGATATTTATAAAATCTTCAACCTTCAGGCTGGCTCCGCCGATCAGAGCACCGTCGACATCAGGCAAAGACAAAAATTCTTTGGCATTGGACGGTTTTACCGAACCGCCGTACAAAATGCGCATTTTGTTGGCATTGCCCTTTCCGAGCTTTTTGGCCAGAACCTTGCGAACGGCGGCATGAACTTCTTCGACGTCTTCCGCAGTCGGGGTTTTGCCGGTGCCGATGGCCCAAACCGGCTCATAAGCAATGACGGTGTTGACTGCGGTGGCCGTATTCGGAACCGAGCCGAGAATCTGCGTGGTGCAGACGTCAATGGTTTTGCCGGCATCGCGTTCGGCCAACGTTTCGCCGATGCAGATGATGACTTTCAAACCGGCATCATAGGCCGCCTGAGACTTTTTGCAAATCAGTTCGTTGCTCTCGCCATGGTCGGCGCGGCGTTCGGAGTGGCCGGTAATGACATACTGGCAGCCGGCATCTTTCAGCATAACCGGGCTGACATCGCCGGTATGAGCGCCCTTCTCCGCAAAATGGCAGTCCTGAGCACCGAGGGCGACTTTTGCGCCGCGCAGCGCTTTTTTAACCGAGGTCAGCAACGTGAACGGCGGACAGACCAGAAACTCGCATTCCGGTTTTCCCATTTTCTTTACTTCCGCAGCAACGCCTTTTGCCAAGGCCACGCCGTCTTCCAAAAGACCGTTCATCTTCCAGTTGCCGGCAATCAGAGTTTTTCTAGCCATTTTTACTTCCTCAACAATATTAAAAAAAACAAATTTGTTTCCTATTTAACATAACAAAAAAAAATATTCCAGACAAAAAAACTTTTCAACACTAATATTATTTAAGATTTTCGTGCATTATTTTAAATTATGTGCAGACATATTATAAAAATGCATTATAATCAGCACAATTAATAAATATATGGATAGGATTACGAGAGAATGATTACCAAACTGACAAAAATCAAGGATTCTTGGATTATCAAGCTATTATTGATTTTAACCGCCCTGAGTTTCGTGTCTTTGTTCGGCATTACGGGTTATATCGGCAGCGCCGGGAAAAACAAACCGGTCATCAGCGTCGGAAGCATAAACATATCTCAGGCCGACATCAACAGCCAGTTTAATCACGAAATGCAGATGGCAAAGAACCTGTTCGGCGAGAATCTCGACATTAACGAGTCAATGCGGAGCGCCCTGCTGCAGGGAATTATCCAAAAAGAACTGATGAACGCCATTATGCAGGAAACAGCGGACGATCTGGGGGTCAGCATCAGTGACGACTATGTCAGACAAATCATTTTTTCACAGTCCGAATTTCTGGACGCGGACGGACGTTTCAGCCCCGAAAAATTCAAACGCCTTTTGAGCGCTTCCGGCTGGAGCGAAGGAAAATACATCCAAACCCTGAAAGAAGACGTTATCAAACAGCATCTGATTCACGGTTTGGTCGAAAACTTCAACGTTCCGAAGTTTATGACGCCGTATCTGGAAAAAATCAACAATCAGCGGAAAGTGTTCAAATATATTACCATTAACACCGATAAACTGCCGATTGACCGCAAAATTTCCCAAGACGAACTGGAACAATATTATCAGGACTTTGCACCGCAGTTCGTCGAACCGGAGAAAAGAGACGCTTCTTTCGTCGTTTTGAAAACGGATGACATAGCCGCACGTTTCCAACCCGAAGAAGACGAAATCAACGCTTATTATGAGGAAAATATAAGCCAGTTTGTTACCCCTGAAAAAAGAAACGTTTTGCAGATGGTTTTTGACCAGGAAAGCGATGCCGAAGCTGCGGCCGCAAAACTTAAGGCCGGCGAAGACTTTTACAAGGTTGCCAAAACTCAGGCCAAACAAGATAAAAGCGCCACCGAGCTGGGATGGGTTGCTCAGGATCAGCTGATTGCCGATATGGGCGGGAAAATATTCAGCCTGAAAAACGGCGAAACGGCCGGACCGGTCAAATCCGAGATGGGCTGGCACATTATGAAAGTCACCGGCATTAAAGCCAAAAGCGAGATGCCTAAGGCCGAAGCCCGCAAGAAAATCATTGACGAAATCAGAAAAGAAAAGGCTTATGACGAGGCTTACGAGACCGTCTCCCAGATTGAAGACCAGATCGGCGCCGGAAAATCTTTGGAAGATATTGCCAAAGAAAACAAAGTCCGGATTTATAAGGTTAAGGCGCTCAGCGACGACGGACAAGCCGGATCCATGCCCGAAGAACATAAAAAACTGCTGAAATCCAACGACTTTCTGGACACGGTCTTTTCTTACAACATCGGCGAAATCAGTCAGGTTATTGAAGAAGAAGACGGTTTTGTCATTGTTCGCGTTGACGCCGTTACCGACGCGCACCCCAAAGAGATAGCCGAGGTAAAATCCGAGATTGAAGAACTGTGGGAAGAAAACGAGCGCAGCGCCATTGCTCAGGAAATCATTAACGACGTTACTCATGATTTGGAAAACGGCGACAGCATTGACGAAGTTGCCCGGAGATTCAAACTCAGCCTGAATGTAACCAAACCGCTCAAGAGGAACGAGACGTTCGCCAACCTCAGCAATGCTCAGGTAAAAGAGCTCTTTCAGGAACAAATGAATATGCCCAAGCTTTATTCTCTGGGCAATGTCCAAATCGTTGCCGTCAATACGCAGATTGTCAACGACAGCAAAAACATTTCTTCCGAGGAAGCAAATGCCATGAAGATGAAAGTTGTCTCCGATCTGACTCAAGAAGCTGCCAATCAGCTGGTTAATGCATACGGCTCTAATTATAAAATTACGGTGGATTATAAAAACGCCGGTTTAAGCGATATCTAATCTAAAAGAACAGCTGAAAAAAACCGCTCTCTTCCGGGAGCGGTTTTTTGTTAAGCCTCCGGTCCGCAGAGGCGCCATGTTTGCCGCTAAAAACGATACTTTGCGTTAATCATGCCGGTATGGTTCTGATAATCCTGCCGGAACTGTCCTTCATAACCAAATTCCGCTTCTATGCGATCATTGACTTCGACCGAAAATCCGGCACCTATTTCCAGCCCCAAACGATGGAGCCGATCACCGTTGATGACGTATGACGAATTGTTGCTTAAGCCGACTAACGCATTATCGGTATCGGAAATAATATCATAAGTTAAGGCCAGCCGTGCTTCGGGCTGCCAATTGGTTCCGCCGCAGGTTGTAAAGTTTTTTGCAACTCTGGCACCGGCAACTGCCGTTAAGACGTCCATCGTACGGGAAGACACCTCCTGCCCCAGCGTATCCGTATACGCATCGCGGTCGATGCGGGCATAGCGCATTCCTCCTTCCGGCGTGACGTCAACATTGCCGACATTCAGTTCATAACCGCTCATCAATTGCAGTCCCAGCGTATCCGTATCATATTTAGATTTGACAATGCGGCCGTAAGCATTTTTATGTTCTTTATAGCCAGCGAAGCTGTATGATGCGACGGCATTGAGATACCACTTTGACGGTTTATATTCTCCGTAAATAAAAATCGTATGCGTATCAATGTCCGTATCACGTAAAAAACCCTCAACGTCGCTTTGGGTATATGCATAGCCCACACCTGCTTTGCGATTGTCTCCGACAGCCTTTTCAAATCCCATGGCCACACCGCCGGATTTTACATCAAAACCGTGCGTTTTAGAATTATCGTCAAGTTTTGATTTGTTCGCCAGCATCTGCACCCAGGAGGCTCCTTTATCAAAAATTCCGTCTCCGGCAGACATACCGGGTAAAATGCCGGAAACAACGCCGCCCGACAGCCTTGACGATACGGCATTAAAGACCTGAGAACTATGCTCGGTGGCAGCCGTTCTGGCTAACGGCGCGGCATCGGGAGCCAGAGCATAGGCTCCATCGACTATTTTTCCGCTGTCACTTCCGTTCTGAAGCGAAGTATTTATATAGTCCGCAATATCGTTAAAACTCTGATTGGAACCGTGACCGTTGGTAAAAGCATTGATGAGGCCGGCATTGTTTTTGCTCGTATTTAAAGCGCCTGCTATTTCCGTCTCTGTTTTCTTACCGCTGTAGAGTAATGAACCGTCATCGTTCAGCGCAAAATTGTAAAGATTATTGCTTACGTCAAATTTTCCTTCAATATGACCGCTTTGCAAGATGTCATAACTGCCGATTTCCGTATCGGAATTAACTATCAGATTAAGCTTGGCACCATCTTCAATGTTCAGTTCATCGGCTTTTATCGAAGCGTATTCAGAAGTGTCTTTGATACCGACATTCAGTTTGGAATTGCCATTAAAGCTAATCGAACCGCCGGAGACCGAAGCTGTCGATGCCAGTGTAACTTCGGCATCGTTGACATTTATTTCTCCGTTGCCATCTATACCGCCGGTAAAAGATGTATGTCCGGATGAAATAGTCAACATGGAATCATTATGAATATCGTTTAGTTTTCCGGCGGCGGTATTTCCCTGAAAAATGTTATTTCCGCTCAAAGTCAGCGATGAATTTCCAGCTCCCCCAATAGCACCACCTTTTAATGACGCTTTATTATTTATAAAAACAGAATCAGAAATTTCCAACCGACTGCCGTGAGTGTGTTCATTATATATAGCGCCGCCCTCCCCGGCGGAATTTTCTTCAAAACGGCTGCCGGAAATATTCATCGTCCCCTGATTATGAGCAACACCACCGGTCGGTGCAAAGCTTCCTCCCGATGCTTGGTTGTTATAAAAAAAGCTGTTTTTAATGTTTGTTTCAGCATTGCCTCCCGTAAAGATAGCCCCACCCAAAGCCATAAAACTGGCATTGACAGAATTACCGGTCATAACGACCCTATTTAACTCCATCGTTCCACGGTTTGTAATCGTAGCATAAACCGCTCCACCACTTAAGCTGTTGCCTGAAATAGAAGAATCAAAAATTTTCAGGGAACCGCCTTCATTATTAAAAATTACCCCGTTATCCCTGTTGCTGACAAAATTATATAAACCGCTTTTCTCATCAGCAGAATTACCGATATTTTTAAGGATAAGCTCTTTATCGCTATTTATAACAAAACCGGTTTTGCTGTTGCCATTTATGGAATGACCGTTTCCGTTGACAATTAAGACATCTGCACTCTGCCCCTCAATATTATTTTCTAAAGTTATATTGCCGGTCAAATTAATTTTTTCCGTACCGTTTTGTACCAGAAGAGGAAAATTTTTTCCGTTGTCTGTGTTCACATCCCGGCTTAAAACCAAATGCAGAGTACTGTCTTTCTGGATGGAATAATCCTGAAGCGTATTGCCCGCCGTCAAACTTCTACCGGCAAAATTCAACAACTGATTTTCCGGCAAAACACCTTCTTTGTCATATATTTTGGCCATAACATCTTCAATTCTGTCTGTCGGCTCGACTTCAAGGGTAATATGCTTGCCGCTCAGCGTTTTTACAAAAATCTGCATTGCTGATGCATCTCCGGCACTAAGTATCATTACAGCAAACAATCCGGCATTAATCAACGCGCATTTTTTTAAAACGGAACGATATTTTGAAGTCAATACCTTTAAGGCGGTGCGGGAATATTTCATAAAGCTCTCCATATTTTGTCAATTGCCACATTTAACTAATAATATATACGTATTAACATTATGTAAACATTGTATAAAAAACACTACTTTAAGATGTGACAACAAAAAAAGAGGAAACAGTACTGCTTCCTCTTTTTTCTGCCCGTATAACATATTATTCAATACAACAGTCCACGGCTTTGCGGACAAAAGCTTTCATTTTGGCCAGGGCTCCCTGCGGCGCCTTTTCTTCATCTGCAGGCGGAACCGCGGCAACGGCTTCGTTAACTTTAGCCGTCAGTTTTTTTACGTCGTCAACATTGTCTTCAATCCATTTGACATCATCAATGTTGAGCATATTCATATTCAGTCCCCAGAACAGGCAATACAACTCGTAAGCCTGATTAAACAAGTCATACGCGGCTTCCTTATGGCCGAGGCTCTGCTGTTTGGTTCCGACCTCCATCAGACGCATGGAAGAAGCCAGCAGATGTTTGGAGATGCACCAGACCTCCCCTTCATAAGACGGAATGATTTTTTGCATCAGGGTCTTGCGCTTTTCGCGGACTTCTTCAATCAGATCATAAAAAGCCGTCTTTCCGGTTTTGGCGCCGGAAAAGACCAAATGTTCCTCAATCGAAATCAGATTCATAATCGCAATGGTCAGATCCTGATCCGAAGACAAATCTTTGGGATTAACTTTTTTGGAGCTGTCTATTCTTTCAACAAACTCTTTTACGTTTTTGGCTTTGTTCATGATATTACTCCATAAAATTCAACAAATCATCGGCACGGGCGCACAGCGGATTATAATAAAACCAGGTACTGATTAACGCCAATGCGGCAACCGGGACAAAAACCTTTTCAAACGGGAAATGCGCATGACCGCCGTTTCGGGCTTTCATCCACTGATAAAATTTGGAAGAATAAATCAGAGCCAGAGCGCCGACAATGACACTGAACAAAAACGGATCAATGTAAAAAATCAAGATAGAAATCGGCTCATAGGTCATTTTGCTGACATACATAAAACCGATCATGGCGACGGAAAGCGCAATCAGCAGGACATCGCGGCCTTTAAAATTCCAGCCCTTTTTATCGAACCAGACAATGCACCAATATCCGAGCAAAGCCAAAAAGGCGCCGGCCCAAACGCCGACGACGCTGTCATCGACCCCGAACTGGCGGGCTATTTCCAAAGAAGCGCCGACGGCAATGGTGCAGACAGCGCAGGCCGGATTGGCCCAGGCATTGAAACTAAAGGCGGTAACGAACATTAAAATTAATATACAAGCCATATTAAAATCCTCTTTATTAAAATTTCAGTTTATTATCGCCTTTCGTTCACAAAAAGCAATAAATTTCTAAGACTTATCAGAAACGCCGCCGGTTCCGGCTTCGTCTTCCATATTTTTCAGATAGCGCCTGGTCATTTTCAGCGCATTTTCAAAGGTGGAAGCCGTCGAAATGCAGGAACTGTCAATGCCCTCCTCGTTCAGCGCTTCGTGCAGAACGCGGCGCGGCTGTTTCTTGACATTAGAAAATATAATCTTGGTATTATATTTTTTAAGCTTTTTTACAAATTCGACAATAACATTGGCGCCGGTGGCATCAACCACCGGAACATAACCCATACGCAGAATAACGACTTTCGGATGCTGGTGCGGCAGGTTCAGCTTTTTGAAAAAGTTTGAAATCTGCGAAGCAACACCGAAAAACAAGGGACCGGAAAAACGCAGCGAAACGACGCCCTGTTGATGCAGAACTTCGGTCAAATCACGGCCGCCGCCGACATTTTCAAGCGTAGTTTCATCAGTCTCGATTTCAATTTCGCGGCTCATGCGGTGCATAAAGATAATGCTGGCCATAATGAATCCGACGCTGATGGCGGTGTTCAAATCGACCAAAACGGTCAGGAGCACGGTGACAATCAAGGTATAACGGTCGCCGCGCGGTCCTAAAATAAGTTTATACATTTTATCAAAACCAAGCATATTCCAGCCGATAATAATCAGAATCGAAGACAGGCAGGCCAAAGGAATGTATTTTGCCAGCGGTGACAACAAGAGCATGAACAGCAGCAAAAAGACCGACTGCATCATTCCGGCAACCGGAGAATAGGCATTGGCCTTAAAGTTGGTTGCGGTGCGGGCAATGGCGCCGGTAGCCGGCACGCCGGTGAAAAACGAGCAGATAATATTGGCCAGTCCCTCGCCGATCAGTTCGGCATTGGAATTGTGGTTGTCACCGCTCATACCGTCGACAACCGTTGCGCTTAACAGCGATTCAACGCCGGCCAGAAAAGCGATGGTCAAACCGCTCGGAACAACTTTCAAAAACAAATCCAAATCAAATTCGGGAATTTCAGGCATGGGAATGAAATGCGGAATGCCGCCGAACTGGCTGCCGATGGTATCGACATGAACGCCAAAGACGCTCAGAACGCCGACCAGAAACGTGGTTCCGACCACACTCAGCAGATAGCCCGGAAGCTTGGGGTATTTGGCTTTGACATAAAAAATGATTCCGAACGACAAAACAGCTATCAGCAGGGAAGAAAAACTAAACGTGTTCAAATTGCTCAGATAAGCGCGCCATTTGGGCAGAAATTCCGCCGGAAGATTTTCAATCTTGAGACCGAGCATATCCTTAATCTGCGTTGTAATCAGAAGCAGGCCGATACCGGCGGTAAAACCGATTACAACCGGATAAGGAATATATTTGATATAAGTTCCGAAGCGGAGCAGACCGGCGATAATCAGCACCAGGCCGGCAACCAGCATGGTCATGGCCAAGCCCGGGTAGCCAAACTGCTGAATGACGCCGAAAATGACGACCACAAAGGCACCGGTGGGACCACCGATCTGATAACGGCTTCCGCCCAAAAAGGCAATAAAAAATCCGGCGACGATGGCCGTATACAGCCCCTGAGCTGGGGTTACGCCGGAAGCGATGGCCAAAGCCAGAGCCAGCGGAATCGAGATAACCGCAACCGTCAATCCGGCGACGGCATCGCGGCGAAACTCTTCCTTTGTATAGCCTTTTTTCAATACTTCAAATATTTTAGGGGCAAAATTTTTACCATAGAACGCGGTAAAACGATTAAACAACGCAAACATTTCTTTTTTCTTCTTTCTTGATTTTTCTATTTTATATTTTCCGGGGTGTAGGAATACTACTTTCTTCTGCCGTGTCAAGGGGTTCGACCGTATTTTTTGAAAATTCTGCAAAAAAAAGCGCTTCACTAAATGAAGCGCTCTTCGGGCAGACATAAAACTATATGATTTTGTTTCGCCGCTGTAAAATCAGATAGGATGACATATTCCGACTCTGATCTTCATCCAGATGAACTATCGGAAGATTTTTCTCCCGCATTTCGCGTTTGTGCCGGGAAAAAGCTTCCTTCTGCTCCTGATAGCGGCGCTGCGTTTCCAGCCTCCTCCGTTCCAGCCGCTCGCGCGACTTTTCACTGTAGCGGGCTTCTATCAGATTGCTGAACTCATAATCCTGACGGTTTTTAATGATGTTGTATATCCGCTGATAGTGTTCAAAATCGATGACGGATTCTTTCTCTTCGCCCATGCGGTGGAACTGATAGAAACGGCCTTTGCCGTTGTTGCCGTCGGGGCGATATCCGTTAATGATGGAGGTGATTTCCCGAAACTCGGGAACCTTTTCCATATGCTCGACCGGAATGTGCATTTTCTTGCGCCAGTTGGGATAAGCCTTGTCACCCAATATGCACAGCGGGGTTTCCTGTTCGGAAATGTCCAATTCCTTAATGCCGGGAATGTTCCCCATTTCTTTGGTGCAGAAAATGTCTGAAAAAGGAATAAGCATAACGGCGGAATTGCTTTGTCCCAGATAATCGGCCACAGCCTGAACGTATTTTTCGGGGATATAACTGGCCTCTTCTCGCGGATTGCGGCTCGGGTGTCCGCCTACCCGCTCCCAGCTTCCGGTTTCGCTCAAAGCCCAGTTCAAAGCCTCGCGCTGCGTGGCATATTGTTCAAACTTGTCGTTGGCCTGCGCCTCGCTCAAGAAACCATATTTTCTCTTCTGATAAATTCCCTGAACGTTCCACTGTCCCATGACCGTTTCCGTATCGTGCGTGGAAGTGGCGCAGACAGAAGCCTGCGGATATTCATCGGGGTGGTGCATGGCATTGCTGCCGTAACCGCTTTTGAAACCCCATTCGCGTTCAAAGGGCAGCACCCGGTACGAAAGAATGCCGAAGTCCTCAAGCTTTTCACGGAAACCCAGAGGCAGTTCGCCCAAATCTTCACCTATAATCATGGTTTTGTTCAGATGGCTTTCCAAAGCAACCATAGCCATCAGTTCATCGGGGTTATAATAAATGAAAGTGCCCTCACGTTCGTTTTTGCCCTCGGGAATCATATAAAGGCGTTGCAACTGCAAAACATGGTCAATACGGATGCAGCCCGCATATTTCATATTGGCTTCCAAGATTTTGCGGTAAGGTTCATATCCGGCTTCCTGAAGTTTGCGGGGATTGAAACCCAAAATGTTCCAGTTCTGGCCGCTCTGACTCAAAATGTCCGGCGGCGCGCCGGCTGATGCGCGCAGGTAGAGTTCCGGGTGGCGCCAAGCTTCAAAGCCCTTGCAGGAACAACCGACCGCCGCATCCGTATACAGGCCGATGCTCATGCCCGAGTTTAGACAGGCTTCCTGCACTTTTTGCAGCTGGTGATTGGCGACCCACTGCGTATATTTATAGTAGTTAATGGCATCACGGTTCTGTTCTCTGAAACGCTTTACTGAATCAGAGTTATAGTCCTTATATTCCTGCGGCCACTGTTGCCAGGTAACCGGCGCCGGGTCCTGCTTGGACATCAGACGACTGAGAGCGCGAAACGTGGCATAGCTTTCCAAATCATCGCCCAAATCGTCGCAGAAAACGCAAAAACGCTTATACTCTTCCGTTTTTTTGTCGGAAATGAATTTGGCAAAACAACGGCTTAAGATATCGTCTACCAGCATTTGGGTCGTGGCGTAGTCAACATAGCCTTTGCGGCGGTTGCGGGTAATCTTTTTCTGAAACTCGTCACTGTTGTAATAAGCCTGAATTTCTTTGGAAGACTTGAATTCGTCGGTTGCCGTGACGTCAACATAGATATAGTTAAAAAACTGCCGGCTGTCGGGTTCATAGGGGCTGGCATTTTCCGGCTGGTCGTCGCGCATGGCGTGCAGCGGATTAACGCCGAGAATGCCGGCGCCGTGACGACCGAGAATGTTGCCGATCTGTGCCAGATCGCTGTAATTGCCGATGCCCAGGTTGTTTTCGGAAACCTGTTCGTAAAGCTGAACCGGCACACCCCAGGTTTTTTTGCCTTCTTTGACGCCGATGCGGTCATAACATTTTTCCGGCGCGGATATCAGACGCGAATTCTGACTGACGGTCTTTCCGTCGCGGTTTTGATAAGCAAACTCGATATTATGGTAACCGAGCTTGACCTCAAAGGGGAAACGGAATCTGTACTTATGATATACCACACCGTCTATCTCGCGCGAACAGCCGTCGTTTTTGATTTGTTCCAACTCAGCAACAGAGGTTTCTCCGGTATAGGTGTTTTTACCGTCTTCCATCAGTTTCCAGTGTATTTTGTCCACGCCTTCCGGCAGCGAAATCGTTATGTCGTTTATGCGATTGCGCCGCATAATCGGAACATGGTGCATAATGCTCAGAAAGTCCGCATCCTTGTGCTCTTTAATCAACTGATCGAGAAGTTTTTTGTTAAAGATATTGTCTTTGTCGTTCAGATCAAAATCTTTGCTTAATATTCCCATTGCTTGAAGAAGGTAAACCTTATTTTCGACACTTGTCCGCACTTCAATGCCGGACAAGTATGCCAACCGGCATATTTGTTCATCAAGTATCATATTTTCAAAAATCCAAAATAGTTATTTACAATGTCTAAAATGTACTATTCGTACGTTTTTTTGTCAATCAAAATCAGCAGGACGACGGCCGCGGCCGCACCGCTTTTCCGATTTGTTCCATACGGGTTTGAGTTTCCTCGGATATTTGTGTTTTTATCACAAAAAAACAAGAGAAGACGCTGTGTATAAAACAGTATCTAAAATATATATTCGATTGCCTTAATTTAAAGTCTGGAGTAAACATAAGCTTGTCAAAATTTAAGCTGAGGAAGAAATGGATATTTTGCTGGAAAAAGCCAAAAACAAACACGAACTCACCCGGGAAGAACTGACGGCCATGTTGCAGCCCGAATATCCCCTGGCCGATTTGCTGTCCGCCGCAGACGAAGTCCGCAAAAAATATGTCGGCGACGAAATACATCTGCGCGGCTTAATCGAATTTTCCAATTTCTGCAAGAACAACTGCCTTTATTGCGGACTGCGCCGCGACAACAAGCAGATTCAGCGTTACCGCATTGACATTCGGACCATTTTGGAGCTGGCCTCGCATGCCAAGAACATGGGGCTGAAAACCGTGGTTCTGCAATCGGGTGAAGACATATGGTTTTCCACCGAAAAGATGGTTGAAATCATCCGCGGCATCAAGGACATGGGGCTGGCTCTGACATTGAGCATCGGCGAGAAAAGCCGTGAAGAATACGAGGCCTATCGCAAAGCCGGCGCAGACCGTTTCCTGATCCGCATCGAAACCACGGACAAAAAACTTTACGAAGACAATGACCCCGGAATGAGCTGGGAAAAACGCCGCCAATGTATGCTTGATTTGAAAGAACTCGGCTTTGAGCTCGGCTCCGGATGTCTGGTCGGTCTGCCGGGGCAAACGCTTGAATCTCTGGCCGACGACATTTTGTTTTTTAAGGAAACAAGCTGTGACATGATCGGTATCGGCCCTTTTATTCCGCATCCGATGACGCCTTTGAAAAATGCCGAAGGCGGAAAACTGGAACCGGCTCTGCGCGTTATGGCCTTGACACGGCTGCTGCTTCCGGATATTAACATTCCGGCTACGACTGCCATGGAAACACTGGCGCCAAACGGACAGACACTGGCTCTGCAAGGCGGCGCCAACGTGATTATGCCCAACGTAACGCTGACCGCATACCGCCAGCATTATCAGCTGTATCCGGGCAAAACCACGACCGGATATACACCGGACGAAAGTCTGAAAAAAGTCATTGCCAAAATAGAAAGTCTCGGGCGCAAAGTGGGCAGCGGCGCCGGACAAAGCCCCAAATGGCTGAAAGAACAAAATACGGAAAACAAATAACGATGATTGAATACAACCTGATAAAGAAAGATTTGAAGGCCATTGCCAAACTGGCGCTGCCGATTACCACCGCCTTTGTCGCCATGGGCATTATGGGGATTGTCGACACCATGATTGTCGGTAACTACAATACCGACCAGCTGGCCTACATCGGGCTGGCCAATTCTATCTTTGTGGTTTTGTTCACAATTCCCATCGGGCTGTTGCAAGGCGTTTTGATTAAGTCTTCGCAGAAATTCGGCGCCCGCAAATTCAAGTCTTGCGGCAAAATTTACAACGAAGGCAAAAAATATCTGATTGTCTTGTCGTTTATCTTTACGCTTATCGGCATCAACGGCCGGCTGATATTGAAACTGCTCGGACAGGACGCCGATATGGCCGCGCACGCGGGAAAGGTTTTGAGCGTGTTTGTCTTTTCCATTCCCTTTATTCTGATTTATGTCAACGCCAATTTCTTCCTACAGTCGATAAAACGCCCGTATGTGGCCATGTATGCCATTTTGGCGGCCAACATTCTCAACATTATAATTAACCCGGTTCTGGTATACGGAAAATTCGGTTTTCCGGAACTGGGCGCCGTGGGTTCGGCCACCTCCACACTGATTGTCCGCATTTTTCTGGCGCTTTATATGCTCTATTATATCCGGCGGATGCGCCTGAATCCAAAATTGAACAGGCGTTTCGGCCTTGACCGTTCCTATGACACCTGGTGGAACGACAGCCGGACAACGCGGAAAATCGGCTACGGCGTGGCAATCACCACAATCGCCACCAACGGTTCCTTTTCCGCGGTCAGTACCTTTGCCGGCTGGATGGGGCAGCATACCATGGCCACCTTTGTGATTATGATCAACATCAGCACCATGGTGTTTATGATTTGTTTTTCAATCTCGCAGGCCACATCCATTGTTGTTGCCAATGCTTTCGGCCGCAGGGACAAAGACGGCATTATGACCGGCGCATTGTCCGGCTTTATCATTATGATGGGGGTGCTGCTGGTGCTGGAAACGCTGATTTTGAGTTTTCCCGACCAGATTTTCGGCATTTTTACCAATGACCCGACAGTTATGGTTGTCATTCACGCTCTGATATTTTATCTGATGGCCGACGTTTTTATCGACGCTCTGCCGTTGACGGTTATGGGAACGCTGAACGGCCGCAGCGACGTCAAGATTCCCACTGTTTTTCAGATTATCTCCTTTTTGGGCGTAAGAATCTCCGCCTGCTACCTTCTGGCTTTTCAACTTGAACTCGGGCTCAAAGGACTGATTATCGGTCTGGCCTGCGGCGGCGCGTCTTCCCTGCTTTTAAACGGCAGCCGGTTTGTATATCTGCGGCGCCGGGACAATTTGTACGGATTAAAATAAAGACAGGCAATCTCATAATATTACGCTGTACACTCGGCTCTTCATGATACGGTAATGAAATTTACTTATAAAAAATTGCCGTTCATACCCCAAAAAAAGCG
Source organism: uncultured Alphaproteobacteria bacterium (assembly GCA_944390895.1). Taxonomy (GTDB): domain Bacteria; phylum Pseudomonadota; class Alphaproteobacteria; order RF32; family CAG-239; genus CAJLXD01. Next base: position 42,401 of record CALXRQ010000007.1, on the reverse strand, counting down.
GCAGTATTAAATACTGCCGCTTTTTTATTTCTTTCGTTGGTTCAGGCTATCATTTCCTTAACGCGTTCTTTTATTTTTTCGACCACGTCGGACTTCGGCGTATATTTTTCTTCAAACGGAGCGACGGTTTCCCAGCCCAAAGCCTCAAACACGGCTTGAATATTATTGACGACGCCCGGCTTCCAGCCATAAGACCCAAAGGCAAAAGCTTTTTTGTTTTTCGGCTGCAAACCTTTCATATAGGTCAGAAAAGCGGCAACTCTCGGGAAAAGCTCGTTATTCAGGGTCGGCGAACCAACGCATATATATTTGGCATCGAGAAAATCGACCATAACTTCAGACACGTCTTTGTTACTCAGGCAGTATTTGACCACCGGAATGCCGGCATCCTGAAATACGGACATTACGGCATCGGCCAAAGTGGCGGTGGCTCCCCACATCGTATCATAAACGATTACGGCTTTGCCCTCGTCTTTGCCGCTTGCCCATTTGCCGTAAGCGGCAAGAATGGCAGAAACTTCTTTTTCGCCGGACCAGATACAACCGTGCGACGGTGCAATCATCTCAATGTCCAAACCAAGGTCACCGGCGGTATTCAGGGCTTTTTCCGCCTGAGCACCGTAAGGAAACAGAATGTTGGCATAGTAGCTCTGGGCTTCGCGCATAACGACATCAAACTTGGCGTCTTTTACAAACAGAGCATCGGTACAATAGTGCTGGCCGAAACCGTCGTTTGACAGCAAAAGCTTGTCTTCTTTGACATAGGTCATCATTGAATCCGGCCAGTGCAGCATCGGCGTAGTGACAAATTCCAGATTGCGCCTGCCGATTGACAAAGAATCGCCGGTTTTGACAATGACATATTCCCAGCCGGTCGTGTCAAAATGATCTTCCAAAGCGCGTTTGCCCATGGCATTGGTTACGATTTTGGCCTGCGGCGCCAGTTTCATCAGCGCCGGAACGCTGCCGGAATGGTCCTGCTCAACGTGGTTAACGACGATATAAGCGATTTTGGAAAAATCAACCAGGCTCTGAATGCGCGCCAGCTGCTCGTCCGTCAGATAGTGTTTGACGCCGTCAACCAGCGTGATTTTGTCATCCATAATCAGATATGAATTATAGGTTGAGCCGTGCGGGGTCTTATATCCGTGAAATTCCACAAGATTCCAGTCCTTTACACCGACCCAGTAAACGTCTTTTTTTACTTCAACAGCATTCATCAGTGCTCTCCTTGTTGTCTGAATATATTGATTTGTTGATATAAGCTTTAATATTTAAAATGTTAGTTGACAAGAATATTTTTCTACTATAAACAATAATAATAATTGTTATCAGTTTTAAGCAAAAGGCTATGAAATATTCAAGACAACGGGAATTAATCTTAAAAACGCTCAGAGAAAATCCGGTTCATCCGACTGCCGATTTTGTTTATGAGCTTTTGAAAAAAGAACTGCCCAGCATCAGTCTGGCGACGGTTTACCGCAACTTGAACCAATTGGCCGAAAACGGAATTATTAACAAAATATCGGGACTGGACGGAAGCGTGCATTTTGACCATTCTATCCACCCCCACTATCATTTCATTTGCACAAAGTGTAATAAGGTATATGATGTACCTTATGAAGTTGCGCCCAATCCGGCCGAAAAGCTTTATGAGCAGACCGGCCTGACTGCGGAAAGCTGCGACGTCTCTTTCAAAGGAATTTGCAAAGAATGCCGCAAGAATTTTAACTAACTTTTATTTGGAGAAAAAAATAATGGAACTTAAAGGCTCTAAAACCGAAAAAAACCTTATGGACGCTTTTGCCGGCGAATCTATGGCCCGCAATAAATACACCTATTATGCTTCCAAGGCCAAAAAGGAAGGCTACAACATTATTGCCGACAAATTTGAGCAGACGGCAAACAACGAAAAAGAACACGCCAAACTGTGGTTCAAGTTGCTGCACAATAATGAAGTTCCCGACACCATCACCAATCTGAAAGACGCCGCTGCCGGCGAAAACTACGAATGGACCGATATGTATGCCCGTATGGCCAAAGAAGCCGAAGAAGAAGGCTTTACCAAAATCGCCTATCTGTTCAAAGCTGTCGGCGAAATTGAAAAAGGCCATGAAGAAAGATATCAGGCTCTGTTGGACTCCCTGTGCGAAGGCAAAATTTTTGAACGCCCGACCAAAGTTATCTGGGAATGCGGCAACTGCGGTCACCGCGTAGAATCTCCGAAAGCTCCGGCCAAATGTCCGGTTTGCGATCACCCGCAGGCTTATTTCTTCCAGTTGCAGGAACAGGAATTCTAATTTAGGAAGGAACATGAAAAAAGCCTCTCGTTTGAGAGGCTTTTTTTTATTTTCCGGCATTGCCCCGATTGGCGGCACGGACAATTTGCAACGGTTTGAGCAGTCTGTCCGCCAACCCTTTGGCGGGAGAAGCCTTGTCCGCTGCCTTTTCGTTTTTCGGCAGAACGATTTTTACTTCTTTGGTATAGTCTTTCGGATCCTCCGGAACCAACAGACAGCGTTCGGCGTTCAGAACCTGTCCGATCGGACTGGCGATAAATTTTTTATGAAAATCTTTCCAGACATACAGGCGTTTGGCATCGTCCGGTTCGTTCAAAGCCTGGCTGACCTGGGCGCTCATTACCGAGAGATTGCTGTTGACCAGTTTCTGGGTCAGGTTCTTATAAGGGCTGTTTTCGGAAAGTTTGGCATTATCAACCGGCTTGGCAAAATGACGCGCCAGCTTTTTCCAGCTCAGGGATATTTTGCTGTTCAGATATCCCAAATCAATGAACGTAACGACCGAGCGATAAACCTTTTTCAGAGAGCCGAGCAGATTTTCTTTAAATGTTTTCAGCGCTTTGGGCTGCTCTTTCAAGAAACGGAATAATGACGGCGCCTTGACTTTTGCCGCCGGATTATTGTTATGTACGGCCTGCGCAATGTTGGATGCGGCGTAGGAGCTGACGCCCACGTTGCCGGCGATGACTCCCATATTCGGCGCTTTGGCCAACGGACGCAAAACCATAAAGGCATCAGGGTATGTTTTGGAAAGCTTTTTATCCAGCAGCGAGACCTTTTCGGTCAGGGCTTTGGAGGCGGTATGCTCCCGCATTTGGGAAGCGGCGTTGTCCAGACGGTTTACCTCGGCAACCTGAGTGCCGATGATGTTGACGTTGCTCAACTTAAACTTGGCTTTATTGTTCGGATTGATAATCGCCTCAAAACGCTTTTCAACCTCATTGGCAATTCTGGCCTTTTCCTGAATGGAGAGCTGGCTGTGCTTGGTACGCGAGACGTTTTCGACAATCTGGTTGGAAACCATGACAAAAGCGTTTTCTTCCATAGCCATAACAAAGGCTTTGGCATAGGCGTCTTTCTGCTCCTCCGGTTTCAGTCTGGCAAAATTTTTATTCAGGCAGATTTCCTTTAAAGCGCTGACGCGGGCGATTTCAGCGTTCTGCGCAAACAGATTTTCCGCTTTGACAGGCTCGGCCGAAGGCTTGTTCTCCACTTCAACGCGCTTATAAAAATTGAAAACCGGCAACAGTGACTTTTGCAGCGGGCGCTCCAGCATATCAAAGTTAAAAAGACTGAAGTCCGGCTCCTTGTTTTTCCGGGAAATCAGTCCGATACTTTGCTCCACGGCCTTTACGGCTGCCATATTATTGTTGATGACAGTCTGCATTTCCAAAGACTTTTGAGACAGCCCCTGCCCGGCCGCCGTATTTTGAAAAATGACCAGATACTGCAAAGCCTGCGGATCGTTGGAAGAAGAAAGAACATCCTTAATCTGCCACAAAACTTCAATGTCCAATTCGTTCAGGCGGTCGCTTTCTATCAGTTGTATTGCGTCTTTAACATCCATAACCTTGGGTCTCCATCCTGTTTATTGAGTGTCATAATATACTATTTTTGAATATAAATCAACCGCTTTTGTCAATTTTTTCTAAAAAAAGCCTCCGATGGCACCACCGGAGGCTTTTTTGAAAGTAATACGGAACAACGTTTAAGCCAACTTCAAATTGCCGGCTACGGTCTTTCCTCTTTCGGTCAAAAGTTCGTAAGCGATTTTTGCGCCTTCATCCAAACTTCTCAGACCGGCTTTCTGAACTGCGGAAATATGTACAAATACATCGTTGCCGCCTTCATCAGGGGTAATAAAACCATAACCCTTTTTGTTGTTAAACCATTTTACCGTTCCTGTTGCCATAACTTTTATCCTTTGCATTAACAGGTTAATCCATTTTAAATATAACTATTCAAGATGTGGTTAAGCTGCTTGGCCAAGACAAATTTTGTTATGGTATCAACATTAAAAGACTTAACTTTTAAAACCACCGAATTTAGTTATGGTTTGAGTCTAATATAACTAAATTAATTTGCAAGTGGTTTTTGATTACTTTTTTATCTGCAACGAATGTATATGTTGTCTTTGCCGCAATCGTAATTATATCTGTTTCGGTTTACTTCCAAACAACAGACTGAGAAAGGATATCACATGAAAAAACTTTTGCTGGCGACGGCTCTCGCCCTGCCCCTGATTCTGAGCGCAAACGCTCAGGCCCAAAGAGCCAACCATACAAAAAAAGACGTATCGACCCAAATTTCCGAAACCTATGACAAGGCGGCCGACAAGACCAAAGAAGCCATGCACGACATGAAAGACGGCGTTTCAAAAAAAATGGACCAGATGAAGAAAAAACACTCTCCGGAACATAAAATGAAAGAAGAGCAAAAAGAAATTGCCGAAAACTATGACAAGGCCGTTAAGAAAATCAATAAATCATCATTCAATCAGGATCAGAAAAATATGCTGCTTAAACAGGCCGCAGAAAATCGGGATCTGATGACAAAACAGCTTCAGGACCGCAGCGATCTGATGAAAAAGCACTGGAACGCGCGTAAAAACGCCGACGGATTCAAGGCTGCGGCAAAGGCTGAAAAAGACAACCGTAAAGCCGTTAAAGCCGTCAGAAAAATTCTCGACGACTAATTCTTTGTAAACTCCCAAAAAAACAGTCCCCGAAAAAATTTCGGGGACTGTTTTTAATCAGATGCGGAAAAATCCATTCAACGGAGAAACGACTTCCCGTATCGCCTGCGGTCAAAGCAGATCCGGGGAAACCTTTCGGCAAAGTAGCCGAACACGGCAGACTTGTCGATATTCTCCTTGTCCAGACATCCGTCTCCCTTGTCTTCCTCAACCCTGACGGCCAGACAAGTCAGAAACGCCTCCACCTCGTTTTTATTGACTTCGGGGAACAGGCGGACGATTTCGCCGCTCAGTCTGGGCAGTTCCGTTCCGCCGCGCTGCGACATCTGCCAGACGGCATTGAGAAGATAGGTTATCTCCGGCACGGGAAAAACGGTGCAAGAAGCGTTCTGAACCTTTACCATTGCGGCCAGATGACGCAGCAGGCGCGGAAGTCCGGCATAAAGCAAGGCTTCTTCATAGCTTCTGAACGGGTACTGCGGCGCCTTGACCAAACGCTGATCATCCAAAATGCAGTACTGAAGATGCTTGCCTTTGGCCGTCTTGTTGAAGTTGGCGCAAAAATAAGAACCGACCAACAACGGATAACCGTTAAGCTCTCCGTCGCAGACAAAACTTTTTTCTCCGTTGCCGAGTGTAATCACAAATCCCTTGAGAGCTTCTTCTCTAGAGACGGCTTTAATAATTTGTTTCATAATGTGAATATTTTTAAAATTAACTTTGACGTTATACAATGTTTTAGACAAAATTGCAAGAAAAAAAATATTGTGTATTTACAACCGCGATTTGTTCTGTTATCTTTTGTGAGCCTGCGCCATTGGGGGCGCGGGCTTTTAATTGCGATATTAAACAAAAAAATAGGAATAAACTTATGACACTGAAAAACACAAGAGCAGGAAATTATCCTGAATGGTATCAAAACGTTGTAGCCGAAGCAGACATGGCGGAAAACTCATCCAGCCCGGGATGTATGGTGATCAAACCTTGGGGATACGGCATCTGGGAACGCATCCGCGACGTTTTTGACGAGAAAATCAAAGAAACAGATCATGAAAACTGTTATTTTCCGATGTTTATTCCGCTTTCTTTCTTTCAAAAAGAGGCTGAGCACGTAGACGGCTTTGCCAAAGAGATGGCGGTTGTTACCCATTCGCGTCTGGCGATGGAAGACGGTAAACTGGTTCCTTCTTCCGCACTGGACGAACCGTTGATCGTGCGGCCGACCAGCGAAGCCATCATTGCCGACTCTTTTTCAAAATGGGTTAAATCTTATCGCGACCTGCCGGTTCTGATTAACCAATGGGCCAACGTCGTTCGCTGGGAAATGCGTCCCCGCCTCTTTTTGCGTACACGCGAATTTTTATGGCAGGAAGGACACACCGCTCATGCAACGGCCAAAGAAGCAGAAGAAGAAACAACCAGAATGCTTGAGGCATATCGCGAGTTGTGCGAAGATACACTGGCCATGCCGGTGATTAAAGGACGCAAACCCGAGTTTGACAAGTTTCCGGGTGCGGTCGACACCTATTGCGTCGAAGCCATGATGCAGGACGGCAAAGCCCTGCAGGCCGGAACCTCTCATTTCCTGGGACAGAATTTTGCAAAATCGGCCAATATTTCATTCATCAACGCCAACAACCAGCCGGAATTTGCCTATACGTCTTCATGGGGCGTTTCTACCCGCCTCATCGGCGGCGTGATCATGACGCATGCCGATGACGAGGGAATGGTCGTTCCGCCGAGAATTGCCCCTTATCAGGTCGTTATTATTCCGGTAGTGAAAAAAGCCGAAGACGAAGAAACCGTGACGGCCTATATCAATGAACTGGCCAAACAGCTCAAAACACAAACTCCGTTCGGCGAAAAAATCCGCATTAAAATTGACAAACGCGACCGCAAGAGCGTTGACAAATTCTGGGAATGGACCAAGAAAGGCGCTCCGGTTATCTGCGAAGTCGGTATGCGCGATGTCGAGAACGGCGGCCTGATGGTTAAAGAACGCCTGAAACTCGGTACTCCCGAAGGCAAAGAAACCGTGGGCAAAGATGCTTTTGCCGCAACCATTGCCGCCCGTTTGGAAGGCATACAGAAAGCCATGTTCAACAAAGCCAAGGCAATGTTGGAAGCCAACATCCGCACCGACATTGATACGCCGGAAGCTTTCAGGGAATATTTCAGCCAGTCCAACGCCTGGATAGAAGACGGCAAGCAAGGCAAAGTCGCTTTCGTCCGCGGCAAATGGAGCGGCGACGAAAACAGCGAAGCCCTGCTCAAAGAGTTGAAAATAAACATTCGCTGCATTCCCTTCGATCAGGACGGAAAAGAAGGAAAATGCCTTCTGACCGGAAAACCGGCCACAATCGACGTCATTTATGCGCGTTCTTACTGATTGCGGAGAACGGACACATTGCCCCGGAGCCAAAAACTCTGGGGCTTTTTTTGATTATTATTTTGACTATGTATTCCATTTACAATAGACTCTCTGCTGTAAACAAAGGAGAAAACAGAATGAAAAAACTTTGGTACTCTTTGGCCTGGGGGCTTCTATGCACGACAGCCGCCGCAACAGCGCAGGAAAACGCAGGATCGTTTCCCAAACCGGCAGTCGAAAAAACGCTGGAAGAACCGACGGCAGATTTTCCCCGTCCGCTTCAGCCCGCACAACAAACCGAAGAAGACAACGAAAGTTTTATCGTTTTGCCCGAAGAAGTTTTACAAGCGGAAGAAAGTGACGAAGACAACGAGCTGAAGGCCACGTCGCTCATCGGCGACGATACGGCCGAAGAAACGCCGGCCGAATTTCCCAAACCAAGAGATCCGGTTTTGCCGCAGCCTCAGGACAGCAACACCGCGCCGTCTGAAAATGCTGCCGTCCCCGAGACGTTTTCCGACATAAAACAGCCCGCCGCGGTTCCGGCCCCCGCAGAAGCGCCGGATCATGAAACCGTTCCCGCCGCCGAACCGACAGAACCTCAAACTCCGAAAGAAGAACTTAAAGCTCCAGTCCCGGCGCCCCTTGCGCAATCGGAAGCAAGCACAAAAAATTCAGAAACATCTCCAGCACAAGCCAAACCAAAAGATGAAGTTTCTTCCCATTCCGAAGGAAACCAGACTTCGGCCTCCGCTCCGCAGGAAAATCTGCCCGAACCAAAGGAACCGGCGGCGGCTGTCTCTGCCGAAGAAAAGACTGCTCCGACAGAACCGCTGCAGAAGGAAAGCGCTGAGGAAAAAACTGTCGCAGAGGAAACTCCGCCGGCAGAAACAAACGATAAAGAGGCAGATACGGACGACGGTGATGAGACTTCCAGCCTGCAGGATGCCATTCATGCGCAAATACCGGCCGGCCCCTACGCTTTGAGCAAAGACGCCCCTATTCCCGCAAAACTCTTGGGCGATTCCGGGTTTGCCCCGACTCTGCTCAACAAAACGATTGAAATTTCTCCCGAGCAGCGTGTCAAAATGCTGATGAAAAAGAAATATGACGAAATGGATGCCAACCATGACGGAATGGTTTCCGAAGAAGAATTTGTCACCTACAAAACCGAAGAAGCGCGCAAAATTGCCAAAGAAATATTTAAACGCGTCGACCGCAACAGCAACGGCCTGCTCTCGGAATACGAATACGGCATTTTGATGAACAAAATGATTGAAAATTATATAAAACAGCCAAAAGTTCCTCAACAGTAAGGATATGACCAATGAACAAACTAACGTTAACAATCGCCGTTGCCGCCATTATGGCTTCTTTCGGAACCGCATACGGACAAGAGTGCTCCGACGGAGACCAAAGCCCCGAATGTATGGCTCAGCAGCAGCGCGCAGCGTTTGCCAAGGCTCAGGATGCGGCTCGCGCAAAAATGAAGGAAGATTTAAGAAGACAGTTCTCCGCCATGGACGCCAATCAGGACGGAAAAGTCAGCAAAGAAGAGTTTGTCAGTTACCGTCTCAGAAATCTTGAGAAAAAGCAGGCGGAAATTTTTGACAAGATAGACGCCGACGGCAAAGGGAGCATTACTGAAGACGAATATGTGGGCAGCGTCAACAATCTGTTAAAAGACATCGCCTCTCAAATTGCCAATACCATAAAAAAGAATATGTAAGAAAAGCATTCTTTACGAAAAAACCGCCTTTCGGCGGTTTTTTTACCAATTGCGGTTTTGTTGCAGCCATTGTTCCCAATTCTGCCCGTTTATCAGCAGATGTTTCAAATGCGGCTGCTTGTCGGCCGGATAAGCAAAAACCAGCTCCAGCGTCAGATTTTCCCTACGGATAACCTTGTCCAGATATATGGCGTCGTCTTCCGGGAGATAGTAGTTATAAACGCTCTGAAAACGGCTGGGATGGCAGAGGCTGTCACTAAACTGGCGACAGTCCGTTTCCTGCCAGTTCAACCGCAAGCTCAGATAATGCCCCGAAATAAGACTGCGGGGATCAAATCCTTCGGCTCTGATCGTTATTTCCCGAGCATGATTGATTTTATATTCGACCGAAGCGGCCCAAACCGCCAGAAAAATTATCGGTAAGGCCAAAGCCGCCATAAGCAGAATTTTTTTCTTCATTATTTGGGTTCCCTCACATCTATAAACTTTTCAATATGCAGGCGTTTCCACAGACAGATGATGCCGAGGAAAACAAAGCCCGAAACAATCAGCCCGATGCCGGTTGTCAGCAGACTGCCGAAAACCTGTATATAGACAATGAAAAAACGCAACGCCATCAATCCGGTAGCCAGGTTAAGCAGCTTGTGCCGCCCCTTGATCAGAGCATAGGCACAAAGGCAGCTCAAAGCCGACATGGAAAGCAGAAAGCCCCAGATGTCCAAAACGTCGGTATTGTGCGGAAGGCTGGTGTATATAAAGGAAAAGCCGAGCAGAATGGCCAGAATGCAGGTCAAAAGGCGGGAATAGTTGTATTTGTGGCTGAAATAGCCGAAGCCCGCAACCGTAACCACCAGAAGCGATATGACGATTGAAGACACATAACTGCCGGCGGAATGCATACGGCCGAACATACTTGAGACAAAGGGATTACCGGCGCCGAAATCCATCATCAGCACCAAGACGACAATATCAAACACCAGCCAGAATTTCAACGCTTTTACAACCGCGGCCAGCCTGGTGCGGAAATGAATGGCCAGCAGGCGATAAACAAACGACAGAATCAAGATGCCGGTAATGGAAATGGCAAACGGAAAAGATTGTTCTACAATGCCCAAAATACGGTCAATCCAGCTTATGTGGGTCAGCAGGTCAATCGTCGAAGCGGTAAAAACCGGAAACCAGACAATCGGCAACACCAGTTTCTGCGTATAGAACAAAAGCGGCGCGGTCAGCAAGGACCAGACGAAATATGCCTTATAGCCGTCCGGCTGGATCTGATATATTTGCGCAATCAGTCCGATGCTGGCCAGAATCATTACGGCATAAAGCACTATCGCCGTCTCAAACCAAAGCGTTTTTTCGTTACGGGCAAAGCGGTACGCCGCAACTGCCAGAACAATAAGAAAGACAAAGTCAAAAAAGAGCTTTACGCCGCCCGGAATGAGCTGCCAGTTGGCCGATATCAACGAGATGATACCCAACCCGATGCAAAAAACGGCCAGTGCCAAAAACGAATACATAAACATCGGTTTACGGCATTTTTGTTCATAAGCCAGAATGGCCTCGGCCTGAGAAGCCGTAATTAGGTTCTGCTGCTGCCAGCCGGTCAGTTTTTTTGTCAGATTCATATTGTTTTTCCAATGTTATCAAGACTTTTAAGTATTGTTATGTAATAATAAGGCATTGTCAATCAGATTATAAAAAAAGGAGATGATATTTCTCATCTCCCGGAATGTATGTCATCCTCCGTAGCCGGCCAAGGTGGTTTTGCATTCCTCATAGAGGCGGCAGGCATCGACAACGGCCTTTTTGGCTTCTTCGGGGCCTAAGAAAGCCTCGATTTTGACTTCTTTGTTTTCCAGCACTTTATAGTCTTCAAAAAAGCGTTGCAGCGTTTTCAAAACATGTTGGGGAAGCTCGTCAATCGATTTGTACTGCGCATATTCGGGATCGTCTACATGGACGGCAATGATTTTGTCATCAGCCTCGCCCTGATCAATCATCTTCATAACGCCGATCGGTTTGGCGCGCACGATGGACAGCGGAACCACGGCCTCCTGCCCCAGAACCAAAATATCCAACGGGTCATTGTCATCGCAATAGGTTTTGGGAATAAAACCATAATTGGCCGGATAATGAACGGCACTGTACAAAATACGGTCAACTTTAAGCAGGCCGCTTAGCTTGTCAAGCTCATACTTGGTTTTGGAACCTTTGGGGACTTCAATTATCGCCGTAATGATTTCGGGCATATTTTTGCCGGTTTCAACACCGTGCCATGGATGCAGCATTATTCAATTCCTTTTTGTTGTCAATTAAGGACTAAAATAGAGATTTTTGCCCGAATGTCAAAGCTTTTATTTACGCATAAAAAAACAGCCGTCGTTGCGGCGGCCGTTCAAATCTTCATGAGCGCGGTTATCGTTCATTTTCCTCACGTTCGGTAAAAAATTCGCGATAAGCGCGGACAAAGTCTTCTTCGTTTCCGAGCTTTCCCTTTACAAACTTGCAGCAGGCCACGTTGATAAGCTCAAGCAGCGAAATCTGCATGGTTTCAAGCTCCACGCGTTCCGAAATCAGCTTTTTCATTCTCGGCGTGCGGCGGAAGAAATAGTTCCAGAGGCTGATTTCCGAGAGCTCCGCGTTTATCTCCTTATGGCGCTGATGATCCCGGTGAAACTGGCTGATTCTGTTCTCGGCGGCGGGGATATCCGGCTTGAAAGCTTTGATCGCTACGGACATCGTTACTCTCAAGAAATCGTCCTTGCCGGCCAAAACGAGCACATTGGACAATTCGTCGTGGATTCCGCAGCCTGAAACAATCGGCTGGTTTGCATAATAGTCTCTGACCACGGCATTATACAACAGACGGAAAATACCGTTGGCGTCAAGCCCTTCTTCCTGGAAAAACGAACTTGCATTGTAAACTTTGATGTTCATAAATTTACATTTTAGAGTGATATAATATTTTAATAACAAACATGCTAATTGACGATATGTTTATCAATTAGCATATTTTTGGACAAAATTCAATATAAATTATTATTTTTCGCAAACAATCAACGGGACGAGCATTTCCTTTTCGCTCAAACCGGCATGGTGTGCCACAAAATTAACCGGTTCGACACCGTCCGGCGTTTGATACTGAATGATGATATCGCCGACGGCCAGCGCGACATAATCTCCCATAAAGCCGCGGAAACGCGGATGTATTCTGCCGGTGCCGGCATAACCTTCCGCAATATAATCTTCCGTCTTGAGCAGGATATAGTCTTGGCCGAAACGTTCGCGGAACAAACTTTCAAATTCCGCCTCCCTCCCCGGTTTGACATAAAGCGCGATCGTCCGGGGTTCAACCGCCGGCGGCAGACGCAGGCAGTCATCCAGCTCTTTGATTTCATTCAGCAAGACAGAATCTTTAATGTCAAGCAGTCCATGGTCGGCCGTGATAATCAGCGTAGTATCTTCCAGCGCCTGATAAAGCGCCTCAAGCTTTGCATTCAGCGAAGTGATGCAGTTTTTGGTTTCTTCGCTGTAGCAGCCGGTTTTGTGCATGATGCCGTCAGGATTTTTCCAGTAGGCGAGCACAAACTTCTTTTCGTCTTTGCGCGACAGTTTTTCCAAAATGCGGCATATGTCGTCAAAGCTTTTCACCTCAAAATTTCCCCAGGGCTGAGCCACGCCGTATCCTTCGGCCGCACCGCTCTCGGCGATTTGCTCGTTCAAACGCTTAAAGCCCATTATCTGTTCCGGCGAAGGTGTTGACAGCTGTTGCTGGGTGTAATAGTCAAAATTGCGGAACAGTTCAACACAGCGGCCGTATTCCTCAAAGTAGCACTGCCAGCCGGCCCAGCCGTGTTCCAGTGGCGGCAAACCGGAATAAATGCTGGTGGTGGCGGCCGCGGTGGTCGGCGGATAAACAGAAGAAATCGGCTTTATGATATGCGAACGGAGAAAACTGTTTTCGGGAAGATTGTGCTCCAGCATATCGATCCCCATGCCGTCCAATACCAAAAGAATAACCGTGCGCGGATTTTTTTCCGCCAAAGCAGCGTCCAGTTCCGGCAGTGTCTGATGCCGGGCGGGAAGTCCGTAGTGTTTTAATATTGAGTTTGACAAACTGACCAGCGAATTTTGATAATCGGGTTTAAAAATCTTCTGCTTCATCTTCTTATGCCTAAATAAATTATTCCGACAGAAAGTTTAGAAGAAGATTTTTGCGATGTCAAAGTTTATTTATGCGATAATGCTTTCTGCTGCGGCGCCACAAGTTAAGAACCAGCAACAGACAGATTACGCCCAGAGAACCGGTGACCGCTGTCAGAATCTGCTGACGGCTCCAAGCTCTGGTAATTTCATTGACATTGACGGCCGAACCGACAATCTTGAAGTCCGGCGTATTGTTTTTGTGCAGAACCGTCACGGTTATCTGGTTACCGGGATTCAAAAAGTCAAATTTTATGACGATGGCACTGCCGATATCTTCAAGCTCGGCCGTTACGGCCGGCGAAGTCTGATTATTGTCTATGGTATAATGGGTAACGCCCGCTCCCTTGGGAATGACGATGCGGATCGGATCGTGGCCGATTTTGGAAACGTCGGCTCCGGCCAGCGCCTGCTCGCCGCTGTTTATCAAGGTGACATCGGTTTGATACAGGTCTTTATATTCTTCCGATTTGACAATGATTTTGAAGTCATTCTTATTGTTGGAAGATATGATGTTATTGGTTGATGTGACATATTCCAGTATCGGACGATTGATATAAAACTGGTAAGAGCCGACCAGAATGGCCGAAACACCTATCAGAAAGGCTCCGGTTTTGCTGGTCAGAAAGTCCCAACAGTGTTTCAAAAAGCGCTTAAATCGGCTGCGATGAAAAAAGTAGCGGTGTTGTCCAAACATATTGTTCCTCCATAAATCAGCTTAATATGTAGTCTTTATGCCCGGTCTTTAAATACTTTTACTTCCGGTTTTCGCAACAAAAACAGAAATAATTAAGAATCCCCCTTGCCTAACCGTCTATTTGCGATTATATATAAATCCGTAACTAAACTCTGTGGTCTAAGAGTGACTCTTTATCTAATGATTTTTATCCTTATATTTTGAAGAAACATCGTTCCCCACATTAATCTAGTTTATCGTATCAAGGCATTGGGCCTTGGTTTGTTTTTAACCTGTTTCTTTATAAAGGATTTTCAAAATGACTACAGGTATCGTAAAATGGTTTAACCCGGCCAAAGGTTTCGGCTTTATTTGCCCCGATAACGGCGGCGCCGACGTGTTTGTCCATATTTCCGCCGTTGAAAAAGCCGGCTTTCGGACATTGAACGAAAATGACAAGATCGCTTTTGACCTTATCAGCGAAAAAGGAAAAGTTTCGGCCGGAAATCTGAAAAAAGCCTAAGCCAAACCCGTTAAAAAAAAATCCCCGTTCTCCGACGGGGATTTTTTATTTATACTCACCTTTCAATTTGGCAAAAACATTAATGTCGCGAAACTTGTCTTCGGCCCGGTTCCAGGACGACTGACGAAGAATCCCTTCCAGCCGGTAGCCCAGTTTCTGCGGAACATTGGCCGACCTGACGTTCAATACGTCCGTATGAATCGCAATACGGTTAATTCCCAACGCAAAAAACTCTTTTTCAATCAGGCGCACCGCTTCTTTCATAAAGCCGCGGCCGGCAAAACGCGTTGATATCCAATAGCCGATTTCCAGAGATTTATAATCTTCGTTAACATTCAGTGCGGAAATCATCCCCATAAACTGTCCGGACAAATCGCAAAGCATATAATTATATCCTTTTCCTTCTTTCCACTCCTTATCACAGCCCTGCAGATATTCATAGGCGTCTTCAAGTCCGTATGACGGCGAGGCCCAGCCCAGCCAGGGATAAAGCTCGGCCCGGCTGGCATCAACTTCCGCCAGGGAAATCTGCGCCTGTTTGAATGTCTTGTCGGCTTTTTTCAAAATAATTCTGGTTCCGGTAATTGTTTCTGGCGGATTCAGCATAAAATTTCTCCTCTTTTTCATTAAGACTAGATTTTAATTGTTTATTGTGCAATAAATAATTTGTAAAGGAGATGAAAATGTTAAAATTAGTTCTGCCCTCCCCCCAATATACAGAATCCGTCAAAGCCGCCGTTGAAGAATATAAAGCGCACCCGTCGCCGTTTGATATTCATGCCATTCGAAAACTGATTGAATTTGCCGACAGTAATTTTGAAGGTTATTTTGAGTATGTCGAAAACCAGCGAACGGGTATAAACCTTATTCCCGGACATGTTCCGTCAACAAGCCTATGGCTGGTTGACGACGGAAATTATATCGGCTCTTTCGACATTCGCCATAAGCTTACGCCGCAACTGGAAAAAAGCGGCGCACATATCGGTTATCAGATTATTCCGTCACGGCGCCGCAAGGGCTTTGTCAAAGCCGGACTGAAACTGGCTTTAAGTTATGTGCGGGAAGTTCTGAAGCTTGAGCGCGCGCTTCTCACCTGCGAAGAAGAAAACATCGGTTCTTATTTGGCCATGACTTCCGTTATGCGCGAATACGGCGGCGAGGAAATCGAACCGGCAGTTACAGACGGACATAAAGAATGCCGGGTATGGATTGAAACTGTGCCCGATAAGAAAAAAAGTGCTTGCATTTAAGTATGGATAGTTTTATATAGTTTCTTGTCATTCGGGACGTAGTTCAGCCTGGTAGAGCGCTTGCATGGGGTGCAAGATGTCGGAGGTTCGAATCCTCTCGTCCCGACCAGATATAAAAAGCCTGCTCAAAAGCAGGCTTTTTTTTACGATTATTTTCAAACGGGACACCGTTTTTACTCATCAAACCGGCAGAGGATTATTCCTTGGGCTTCGCTAACATATTCCCAGGAGCTTGCAGACAAAAATAACATCAGAGTCATTTTTGCTTAGCATTTTTTCTCGTAAAAATTATTTGTAAATTTAATTTAAAATTAATAATGTAGGATTTATTTTGGATTATCTGATATTATTGCCGAGGTGTTTTATGAATATAAAAAAGTTTTTTTCTGTGGGGCTGGTCTGTTCTTTTACGTTTGTTTCTCAGGCACAGGCTGATTTTGAAGAAATGGTTCTGGCCAACACCAAGAAGATTTCAAAAGATCTCGGTTTTTCAGACAAATTTTTAGCGGCGCTGCCGAACTGTTCCCCTTTTACGGAAACGCGTCAGGAAATGGGGGCAGACGTTGTTTATGAACTTAAGGGTTTTAACGGCAACGGTAAATGCGTTTTGGAGAGTTCTTCTCAAATGAGCGGTTTTTCTGTAACGACCTCATGTAAATTTGACCGAGAAGATCTGGAAATATTTACAGACAGTCAGAAAAAAGTGCGAAAATTGATGGACAACGCCAAATCTTTGCAGGAAATTTTGACGAATGAAAATTATCTGATAGCTTCCGGAATGATGCTTGACGAAGAAAAGTGCAGCAGCAGGCGGTCAGCCTATGACCCGACAAAGGAATTGCGGCAAAAGCTGAAAAAGTGCGAAACATATTCGACAAATGTTGATCTGAAAGAAAACGGAAAAATTTCCATGCAGATCATCGGAAAACAAGGCAGCGTTTGCCGCTATAATTATACAATATACAAAAAAGCGCCGTCCGTTGAAAATATGAAAATGCTTTTGGGCGAAGCAGAATATCAAAAGATGAAAGATTTCATTAAAGACCAGACAATTTCCGTAACCTGTTCGTTTACGGACGCTTCCAAAGAAGAATATGCCAAATTGCTTGAAAAAACGGCTATGCCCGAGGGAGACGCCTATGATTTTGAAATTTTGGAACAAATTCGAACGGCGCAGAAAAAAGCCAACGACTTTTTATTTGCTCTTCCCGAGTGCAAATACTCCTTTCAATAAGGCATTCAACTTTCGGCCAGGTATCGGCTGAGAATTTTTTCCAGCAGGTCAGCCCATTCTTCCGCTCCCTGCTCCAGATTGTCAAACTCGTCGTCGCGGATTTCTATTAAGGCGTAGTCAAATCCTTTGCGTTCTCCGCAGAAGACAGCCGCACCGGTATCATAGGCGCGCAAATCATAGGGAACGTTTTCACCGATCCGTTTATCGGATTTGCACAGTTCTTCGTACATAAAAGAAGCCAGTTTTTGCGGCCGGTGATATAAAATTCCGGCTTGCCACGGACGATAGTTTCCGCCTTGAAGCTGCGGCGTAAAACTGTGAACGGAAAAAATAACCGGCTGCTTTCCCATCTTTTGCAGTCTGGATATCTGCTTTTCAATTTCCGCATAATAAGGACGATAATAGCGGCTGACGCGTTTTTCCTTTTCTTCCGCCGACAACGACCGATTGCCGGGAACCGGAATCTTGTCGCTTTCCGCCACAATCAGTTCGTCTTCGTCAACAGCGCGGTTAAGGTCTATCAAAAGGCGCGAATATCCGCCCATTACGGCAAAACATCCCAGCCGCTCCGCCAGTTTCTGCGTAACTTCTTTACACCCCTTATCGCGGGCAATGTGCGTATCCAACGCTTGCTCCGATAATCCGAGATTGCAATATTCGCCGGGGATGCGGGCCGAAGCGTGCTCACAAGTCAGAATCAGGCTATGTTCGGAATTTTCATTAACGATATTAAACACATCAGCGGCCATTTCTTTTCATCTCCATAAATTTCTTGTTAAAACCGGCGTTAACATAAGGCATTTTACCGGTTTCGTTTAAGGCGTGCATTATCAAAAGCCAGCATTTCTGCTCCTGCTCGATGACATCTTTTGAAACTGTCTTTTTCCGGGGGTGGAAAGAATCATACTCATACTGATAGAAATACGGCAGCGCATGCATAACGGTTTTGGTATCCGTCTGCCGGTTTTGACGCCAAGAATATTTGTTCAACAGCTGACGGTTTACATGATCTGAACTGTTTTCCGCCGCAGATTTTACAAACTCACGGTTAAACTGCAAAAAACCGCGGACAAAGCTTTTGTTGAAGTTGGCGTTCATAAAGCGCATTTCCACCGTATGTTCGGGCATTATGTTCAAGGTTTTGTACTTGTGCCCGAAAGAGGTGAATTCCTGCAATTCGCGCTTGTCTTCACACTGTTCGGCCATGACGCACAAAAACGGATAATCTCTTTTGCCGTCATCACTCAGATTGCGGCTGATGTAAGTGGCATACAACAGCCTGTTTTCCCGTCTTTCCGGCGCGGCAAAAGCGGCAACTACTTCCTCTTCATGCTGCATCATCCGTTTAACCAATCTTTTGTAAACGTCAAGGTCAAATCCGTCCGCCGACAAATGCTGATGAAGCGAACAATGGGCGTTGACATGTCCCTGCTCAAAGGAATCGAGAATTTTGAGGCAGGATTCCTCATCCTCCCGGCTTTTCAAAATACGGCTGGCATATTCCACGGCCGCCAGTTTATTGTAGCGGACCAGACTTTCGTCGCGCATGATGACGCCGGCAGAATTTTCATCATGATAAACCGCTGCGTCTTTATTGGTCGAATAAAGTTTTTTCCAGCCGTTTTTATCTTTAAGATAATCTATCAGACGGCCATAATCCTTATATTCTTCAGGCACGTAGAATTCCAGTTCAAAACCGCTGGGCCAGTAACCGCCGGAAGTTTTTCCGGGCCGCGCTTCTTCGGTCTGAAACAGGTTTTTCATGGCCGGACTTGCAGCACCTGCCCGCGTGTAGTCCTGATAAAGACGTTCTTTCATCGCTGCCATACCTTCCATAAACCGGCGGCGGGTTTTGAAATTGTAACTTCCGTCATAGCGATATGCTCCGGCCATTTTCTCGCGCATAAAGCAATCGGCGGCATATAACGCTCTTTCATAACAGTTTTCGCCCTGAACCAATTTCTGATAGTTTTTATCCAGAAAACGCAGAATATCCTCGGCAGCCATCATTCCGTAGAGCATCGAATAAGGCATATTGGTCTTTATCGGCCAGCCGCTGAAAGCTTTGTCATGGTCATTTTTGTCGGCAAAATTATACATAAACTGCCGAAACTCAAAACCAAAAGTCTCCACACCGTCAATCAGCGATGACAGCGTTCCGTCCCCCGATTTTGAAAATTTGGAATTTTTCAAAACGCTGAGCTGCGGCTTGTCGACATTGTAAACGCTGACGGAAGTACGGATATCTTCGACAAATTCATGAAACATGCGCGGCGCTTCCGTCCCGTACTGTTCGTTAAAATATTCGGCCAGCCCGGCGAACGGCGCCAGCATATTGTCTATATGCCAGTCATAGTAAAACTGTTTGAACTTTCTTCCGCCGATGGTTGAAAAATAATCGGCAAACAATGAGTTACATTCTTTAACGCTGTTTTCTAAATTTTGATTTGATGACATTTTTTCCTCTTAATTATCAGTTTTAATCCGTTTGGCTGGCTAAAGTGTGTCGCTTTATTCTCCCTGAGCACCCACACTTTATAAAAAAACGGACGGAAATGCTCAGAGACTGATAATGAGGAGGGAAATGAGAATAAGAATAAGGGGAAGCGCATAGGCCAAAACACCGCGGATTTTATCAGCGGCCATATCAGACAATATGTTTTGGTCCAAATTAAACATTTTATTCCCTTACAAAACTTGTATCAGAATATAAAGAAGATAAAAATTAGGCAAGAAATTTTTTACGCTTTTATAATTTTTTTTGAAAATCAGATTTGTTTACAGTCGTTTCTTTATATGCTATTATGTAAAAAAACAAAGGAAAAACGATGTCTTACAAGAAAACGCTCATTCTCGGCGGCGTCATTGCCGCCAACAGCCTAAGCCTGAACACATCGGCGCGGCAGGATTTTAATTTGGGCGACTCCGACGCAAAAACGGAATTGCCGGCTATCCGTAACGATGAAAAAGACATTATGTCCGCGCTTATCTTTTTTGAAGGATTTTCCAAGGTGCCATATCGGGACTGCGTCGGTATATGGACCAATGCCATCGGCATGACAAAACTTCCCGGCGGCAAAGCCGTGACGGAGAAAGACACCATCCGCTCCTTTTCCGAAGCCAAAGAAGCAACGGACTATCACTTGGAAACGGAAGTTAATCCGGCAATTGAAAAATATATTTCGGCAAAGCTTAACAGCAAGCAAAGAGCGGCTCTCACCAGCCTTGTCTACAACTGCGGCCCCGAAGCGCTGGGAACGGACAAAGGCCCGACGAAGCTGGCTTTGGCCATCAACCACGGCAACCAACCCGAAATTGAGAAATGTTTTATGAAATACTGCTATGCCGGAGGAAAATACAATAAAGGGCTGGCCGTACGCCGCTATATGGAAGCGGCTTTGTACAAAGGACTGCTGGATTTTTCCGACTTTTACATTTGCAGTTACGGCGAACTGGCTTCTTCTTATCTGATAAAAAACGGCAAGCCGGACTTCAGCCGGGCCAAGCTCGATTATGTCAAGAAAATATGTATGCAGGCGCCCAGCCGGGAAAAAACCGAAAAATTCGCCTGGTTCGGATACGGCACCAGAGTCAAAGACATTTTTATGCCGGAAAATGCACAAAAACCTTCGGAAATATTATATTCTCAGGTTTCCGTCAACAAACGCGGCCGCTGAAAACTCCTGCGGCCGCATTCTTTTTACGTTTTCGAAATTCGGTTTATTTTACGTTTTTACCCATTTCATAGGCTTCTTTCATGGACGGCATACCTTTTATGTCGCCGACATTCCAGGCGCCGGTACCGTAAATCACGCCTTTTTCTTTGGCTCCGGGCAGACAGTCCTCGGTAAAGCCGCGGAAGCCTTCCAGCGTTTTTTCCATATTGGCGCGCGAGCTGTCGGCCGCGGCAACGATAAAGTAAAAGTCTTTGCCGCTGATCTCTTCGTAACGCGGCACCGTGCGGTCAATCAGTGTTTTCATCTGGCCGTTCATGGTATAAAAATAAACCGGGGTGGCCATCACAATAACATCGGCATTGACCATTTTATCCAGAACGGCCGCCATATCGTCCTTCTGGACGCAGCGGTGCGTCGTGTTGCAGACGCCGCATCCGCGGCAATAGTTGATCTTTTGGTCATTCACATAAATTTTTTCAACCTGATTTCCGGCCTCTTTCGCACCGCGGATAAATTCGTCGCACAACAAATCGGAATTGCCGTGTTTGCGAAAACTTCCCGACAAAACCAGCACTTTTTTACTCATATCAAATCCTTTCATTCTGCATAAAAACGGTCATTATTCATATTCTTCATCAGCCACCGGCTCCAGCCAGGTCGTCTGATTGTCCGGAAGATTGGTCTCAACCGAAATATGCGCCATCCAGGCATCGGGCGCGGCTCCGTGCCAGTGCTCAACATCCGGCGCAATGCGGACGACGTCGCCTTTATGCAAGATTCTCATTTCTCCGCCTCTTTCACGGTAGCGTCCCTCTCCGTCCAAAACCAAAAGGATCTGTCCGCCGCTGTGTTTGTGCCAGTTGGTGCGGGCACCGGGCTCAAACGTGACGTTTGCCAGCGAAGAATGCCAAACATCGTCGTTGGCGCTCAGTCTGGTGAGATAGGTCTGTCCGGTAAAAAACTGACCGTAGGGATTGGGTTCTCCCTGCGCAAAAACAGTGTCAATCGGGGCTTTTTTCATTTCTTTTTCTCCATTTTTCATCGTTGGGTTTAAAACTGCAGATTCCGGCGGCGTTTGAACGCGGTCCGCGCCCAAAGATGCAGACGCAGGAAGACAGGCCGCCAATATGCACACAGCAAAAGGCAAAGATTTTTTCAGAAGGCTCGAGCCTGAATTTCCGGCACGGCAAAACAGCAGCACCGAGCAGCTCAAAATCAAAAACAGTTCAGCATAGGTCATCATTATTTCAATACTCCGCAAAAGTTAAATTCCGAGTCTGTTATCATCATAATCTTTAGAGTTAACTTTAAGTCAAGCTTTTTTCTTGACTCGAGGCAAATTTTGTGCTTTTTTATAGCTAACAACGGAGGTAAAATTATGGGATATTCAATTGGTCAGGCCGCCCAAATGACCGGCTTGACGGCACACACACTAAGGTATTACGAAAAAGAAGGACTATTGCCCTTTGTTAAGAAAAGCGGTTCCGGCCTGCGCGTCTTTTCCGACAGCGACATCGGCTGGCTGCAGATGATCGAGTGCCTGAAAGGCGTCGGAATGCCGCTGAAAGGCATTAAACAATACATAGACTGGTTTATCGAAGGAGATTCAACGCTTGAAAAACGTCTGCAAATGTTCAAAGAACAGAAGGCCAGTCTGGAAGCGCAAATGGCGCAGCTGCAAAAACACATGAACAAAATCAACTATAAAATCAACCTCTATTCCAAAGCGGTTGAAAAAGGCAGTCTGGCTCTGGTGCAAAACGACCCCGAACTGTTAAAAGAAAAAGAACGGGTTTACGGAAACGAACAACACTAGGAACCGCCCATGATTTTTTATTTTTCAGGTACGGGAAATTCGCGCTGGGTAGCTTTAGAAACAGCCAGACTGACCGGAGACCGCGCCGTTTTCATTCCCCGTGCCGGAACAATCTGCAAGCTCCGGGACAATGAGCCTGTCGGCTTTGTTTTTCCGATTTATGCCTGGGCACCGCCCGCCTGCGTAACGGCATTCATAAAATCCGTGCAGTTTGACAATTATCAAAACAATTTCTGTTACTTCATCGCCACCTGTCACAGCCAGACCGGAAACATCGACGGCATAATGAAAAAAGCTCTGGCGGCCCGTGGCTGGCAGTGTGACGCCGGTTTTTCGGTTCGGATGCCCAACAACTATTTGCTGGCGCCCTTTGTTAAAACCGATGCGCCGCAAAAAAGAAACAAACTTCTGCGCAACGCACAAACGCGTCTCAAAGACATTGCGGCGGACATATCCCGGCGCACTTCAAAATTTGACCTGCGCAGAGGTTCAAAACTTCTCAGTCTGATTGCGCCCCTGTTTCAGAAACATATGACGGCAAAGGGCTTCCGCGTCGAAAGGGACAAATGCGTCAAATGCGGCAAATGCGCGGAAATATGTCCGGTAAACAACATCCGCCTTACCCCTTTTCCGCAATGGGGAAGCCGCTGCGAAATGTGTCAGGCCTGCTTAAGCGTATGTCCGACGGCAGCCATTCAGTACGGGCGCTATACCAAAGGCAAGCAGCGCTATATGTTTTCGGAAGAATATCTGAATGAAGATTAAGGCTATGAAAAAAAGTGAAAATATTCTGCGCTGTTTTGAACCGGTTATCGCCCCCGATACCCAGATGATGATTATCGGCACCATGCCCGGAGAAGCGTCTCTTGCCGCCAACGAATATTATGCGTATAAGCATAATGCCTTGTGGAAAATTATGGCACGGCTCTATAATTCCGACCGGGAATTTGCCGATTATGAAGAAAAATTAGCCTGTCTGCTGCAAAGAGGCATCGGTCTCTGGGACAATTTGCACAGCTGCGAACGCAGCGGCAGTCTGGACAGTGATATAAAAAACGCCGAACCGAACGATTTTGAAGCGCTGTGTATCCGCTATCCTGTCCTGAAGCGCTTTTTATTCAACGGTCAGCAGTCTTACAAGTTTTTCAAAAGATTTCATCCGGCGCTGTTGGAAAAATACGAGTATTATATTTTGCCGTCTACCAGTCCGGCCAATGCGTCCATCCCGTTTGACGAAAAACTGAAACGTTGGCAGGAGGCTTTGTCTCAAGTATAAAAAAAGCGGTAAAATTACCGCTTTTTTTATTTATTTGACCTTATCAACCGCCAACTGGAGTTCATTGCGCATTTCTTTCAACTCCGCAATAAGGGAAGTGATGAACTCACGGCTTTGCAAATCGAGTTGAACCTCCGGCACCGTCTCCTCAAAAAAATCTTTCTGGATTTCTTCGCCCAGTAAATTTTTTAATCCCTTTTCTTTAAATAGCTTTTGAACACCTTCAATCGTATAGCGTTTTTCATAGAGAAAAGTTTTTATGATTTTGACGATTTCAACGTCGTCGGGACGATAATAACGACGGCCGCCGTTTCTCTTCATCGGCTTTATCTGAGGGAATTTGGTTTCCCAAAAACGCAGCACATGCGTTGCGACTCCGAGCTCTTCAGCCACTTCGGCAATTGTTCTGAACGCTGCTTTGCTTTTGTTTACAACCATTTATGCCTCACGAAGAAGATTTAGGCGTTGATAATTTTTCTCATGGTTTGAGAAGGCTTGAAAGAAATGACGCGACGGGAAGAAATAACAGCTTCAACACCGGTCTTCGGATTGCGGCCGGCACGGGCTTTCTTATCCCTCAAAGAAAAGGTGCCGAAAGACGACAGTTTGACATCGTTTCCGGAAGTGAGTTCCTGAACAATTTCATCAAGAATCATATCCAAAATATCTGTAGAATCTTTACGGGAAAGACCAATTTCTTCATAAATTGTCTCTGCAACATCTGCACGAGTAATTGTCTTCATTTCTTAATACCTCTATTATTTACTTATTTTTACTTTGACAGACTTATATCAAATCAGAGTCCGTGACAAGTCCGTGATGGCGTTTTATCCAGATTTATTTAAATCCGCACTAAAGCGCCGCCCCAGGTAAAGCCGGCTCCCATGGCGTTAAACACAACCAAATCGCCTTTCTTGATTTTTCCGGCTTCCATGCATTCGGACAGAGCCAGCGGAATGGACGCAGCCGACGTGTTGCCGTGGTGGTCGACGGTAACGACGACTTTTTCTTCCGGCAGACCCAGCTTCTGGCCGACGCCGGAGATGATGCGGATATTGGCCTGATGCGGGATCAACCAGTCTAAATCCTCGGCCTTGACGCCGCACATGGACATAACGTCTTCAGCGCCCTGAGCAAGCGAATTGATTGCGTATTTGAAAACTTCTTTGCCGTTCATCCAGATATGGCCGGCAGTCTGCGTGGTGGAAACGCCGCCGTTGGTCAGCAGATTGTCAAACTGGGAACCATCGGCATAAACCTTAGTGGCCAGCACGCCCGTGTCGGCCGCCGTTCCCTCTCCTTCCGCCGCGCGCAGAACAACCGCGCCGGCACCGTCACCAAACAAGACGCAGGTGTTGCGGTCCGTCCAATCGGTAATCTTTGACAATGTCTCGGCACAAACGACCAAAGCCGTTTTGGCCTGTCCCAGACGAATCATATTGTCAGCCATGGTCAGGGCATAAACGAACCCCGAGCAGGCTGCAGAAATGTCAAACGCAGGCGTTCCGGCCTTAACGCCCAGACGGGCGGCAATTTTGGCAGAAGTGGCCGGCGTGGTATTATCCGGCGTAACGGTCGCCAAAACCACGGCATCCAGCTCAGCCGCTGAAATTCCGGCTGTTTTGAGCGCCATCTGAGCGGCATTGAACGCCAGATCGGAAGTATATTCCTTTTCGGCGGCAACGTGGCGGCTTTTAATGCCGGTACGGGTGCTGATCCACTCGTCGTTGGTATCAACCATCTGCGCCAAATCATCATTCGTTAAAACTTTTTCAGGCAGAAAATGCCCGTGGCCAATAATTTCAGATCTAATACACTTCATAAAATACTTCCTGAGATAATTCGTCTAAATCTACTTTTTCAACTTCAGAACGGATGGTGGCAACGAAATCCTGACGGACCAGATTTGCCGCATTGCCGACGGCAACCGAAAAGCCCAGGGCATCGGTTCCGCCGTGGCTTTTAACGGACAGGCCGTTCAGTCCGACCAGCATTGCACCGTTGTAAAGCCTGGGATCCATCGTTTTTTTGACTTTGAGCATAACGCCCAGCATAAACGGCAGACCGAGTTTGGCCAGAAAAGAATGGTTAATGGCGTCTTTAAGCAGCCTTACGACCAGACGCGCCGTTCCTTCAATCGATTTCAGGGCAATGTTGCCGGTGAAACCGTCGGCGACTATAACGTCGGCAATACCGTTGGGAATTTCGTGCGGCTCAATATAGCCGATAAAATCAATGTCCATATGGGAATGCTTCATGATTCTGGCTGCCTGACGAATCTCTTCCTTGCCTTTCATTTCCTCGGCGCCGATATTCAGCAGCGCCACCCGCGGCTTTTTCACATTCAGGGCATGACGCGCCAAAATGTCTCCCATCAGGGCAAACTCCGCCAGATTTACGGCATCACACTCCGTATTGGCGCCCAAGTCAAGCATGACATAGCGGCCGTAACGGTGCGGCATGATGCTGACAATCGCCGGGCGGTGAATCTTGGTAATTGTCCTTAACACAATCTTGGAAATAGCCATCAGGGCGCCGGTATTGCCGGCGGAAACCACGGCCTTGGCCTCGCCCTTGCGGACGGCGTCAATGGCCATATACATGCTGGTGTTTTTATTGCGGATGACCTGAGATGGCTTATCTTCGTTGTGCACCACTTCGTTGGCGTGACGCACTTCGCAGACTTTTTTCAGAGCCGGATAGGCGTTGAGGATGGGATTTACTTTGTTTTCATCGCCAAACAGCAAAAACCGTATGTCTGGATTTTTTTTGGCAGCGATAGCAAGCCCTTCTATCACGACTCTGGGGGAATTATCTCCCCCCATAGCGTCTATTGATATGACCAGATTATTAGACAAGAAACCTGCTCCATATAGAATTGAACATACACAGACACACTTCGTATGTTCAAATGATTTTAATTATTCTTGAGTAGCTGCTTTCTTAGCAACAACTTCGCGACTGTCATACTGTCCGCAGCTCGGGCAGACGTTATGCGGTCTTTTCAATTCGCCGCAGTTCGGGCACTCATGATAAGAATTTGCTTCTAAGGCATCATGAGAACGGCGCATATTGCGACGAGATTTTGATGTTTTGTGTTTTGGTGTAGCCATTTTCTTATACTCTTATAATTAATTACACTTTTATTTTCTTAGCCATTAATAAACCAATTAGTTTTTTAAATCAACTAATAAAACAAGGTTTATGAATTCTAGCTGACGTTTTATATAAAAATTTTGCATTTGGCAAGTCTTTTTTGCGGCAAAATGCCGCTTTATGCCGCAGATATATACTTTTAGGTTATTTTTTGAGCTTTTTCAACACACTGAACGGATTCAGACTTTCCGTATCCTCGTCGTCGAACTCCGACTTGAAAACAAAGACCTCGCCTTCTTTGCGGGGGTTGTCTTCCATCACCAGAGCCACCTGTTCAATGGCAATCTGGCCAAGGTCAATCTGTCCGTTGACAACGACATCGGGCTCGTCGTCGTTAAAATCAATCTCAAGCTCCTTGATTTCTTTCAGCGTGGCCTTGGTATCAAAACTGATTTTGAACTCCGGCGAATAGGTTTTGTAAAAATTCTCCAGGCTGATAACGCTTTTCAGCTCCAATTCGGCATCAACCCGTCCCCATACGTCAAGGCGGTGTTCCTTTTTGTACAGCTTAACCATTATCTCGGCATTGAAAAAACGCACGTCTTCAACCTGAAGCACGCCTTTTAAATAGTCCAGCTCTTGTTTATCCGCATTCAGATGATATTTTCTTTCCGTTGAAGGAAGATCGTCTACAACGATAGGATAAGAAAAAAGATTTTGCATTAATTTTTTCCATATGATATAAATTTACAAAAATCTTAAATGATATAACTGCAAGGAACTATATATGTCAATAAACAAAATACGTTTTCTCGGAATGCTGGCCCTGTTTTCAGTCTGCGGCTGTTCCAACGACCTGTTTTTAACCCACAACGGCAATATGCCTTCCAACGAACGGATTGCCAAAGTGAAAGTCGGCGATTCAAAAAATCAGGTTATTTCTCAGCTCGGTTCCCCCTCTTCCGTCGTATCTTTAGACCAGAATACATGGATATATATGTCGTCAGACATTAAACGCATGGCTTTCATGGCACCCAAGGAAGTCAACCGAGATGTTCTGACAATCGAATTTGATACCAAAGGTAAAGTTGAAAACATTAAACGCCTGACCAAAAAAGACGGCGTCGAGGTTGCCGTCAGCGAGGAAAAAACCGACGCGCTCGGCCATCAGCCCGGATTTTTTGAGAAATTTTTCGGCGGTATCGGCAACTATGCACCGTTCCCGGGCATCAAAGACCAGATGTAAACTCTTAAATTTTCGGAAAAAGCGTCCTGCGGGGCGCTTTTTTATTATACTTTATTCTACTTTTAGTTTTATTTTGTATTTTTATTTGAAATAAAATCACTTTTAAATTGCATTATTAAAAATAATAGGTATTATACCTCTGCATAGCCCCTGATCCGGGACAAAAACTTAAAGAAATACATTAAGGAGATGTTATGCTCAATATCGTTATTCCGATGGCCGGACGCGGCAGCCGTTTTGCAGAAGCCGGTTACACCGATCCCAAACCGTTGATTATGGTTCACGGGAAACCGATGATTCAGGTCGTTACCGAAAATCTGACGCCCAAACGCGAACACCGTTTTATTTATATTTGCCAGAATCAGCATATTCGCGACTATGGACTTACTGAAAAACTTAAATCCTATGCGAAAAACGTTGAAATTATCGGTATTGACGGAATCACTGAAGGACAAGTCTGCACCGTCTTGAAAGCCAAGGAACTGATTAATAACGACGAGCCTTTAATGACGGCCAATTCCGACCAATACATCGATTTCGACATTAACGATTATCTGGCGGAAATGGATAAAAACAATCTCGACGGAATGATTATGACGATGAAGGCCAATGATCCCAAGTGGTCTTATGCTAAAACCAACGCTCAGGGAATGGTTGTCGAAACGGCTGAAAAAAAGGTAATTTCTGAAGATGCTACGGTCGGGATATTTAATTTTCGGCGGGGAAAAGACTTGGTTTGGGCCGCAGAACAAATGATTGCGGACAACATTCGCGTCAACAATGAGTTTTACACCTGCCCCTGTTATAATTATCTGATAAAAAAAGGGCAAAAGTTCGGTATTTACGGTATCGGTGAAGAATATAACGGAATGTACGGACTGGGAATCCCCAAAGATTTGGATTTCTTCCTAAAACATCCGGTATCTGAAAAAGTTAAGTCAAAGGCGGCATAATGCAGGTTATTGCTCACAGAGGATTATGGAAAGATCCGCAGAAAAAAAATACGAAAGAATCTTTTATTCGAGCCTTTGACGCCGGT
The DNA here is from genome assembly GCA_944390895.1 of uncultured Alphaproteobacteria bacterium. Lineage (GTDB taxonomy): Bacteria > Pseudomonadota > Alphaproteobacteria > RF32 > CAG-239 > CAJLXD01. The sequence goes on along the minus strand of CALXRQ010000007.1, from coordinate 13,267 downwards.
TTGGGCACGGAAACCGACCTGCGCGACATCTGCGGAAAAATCGTTATTTCTCATGATATGCCCCAAGGCAACGAAATCTCTTTTGAGGAGGTTTTGCAGCTTTTGGACGGACGCAACCTGCCCTTGGCTCTGAACATTAAGGCCGACGGCCAAGCGGAAGAGATTAAATCGCTGTTGGCCAAATATCATCATACTAATTATTTTTGTTTTGATATGTCTATTCCGGACATGGTGGTACAAATAGAGCACGGATTGAAAGTCTACAGCGGCATGAGCGATCTGATGCCGGAACCGGTTATGCTTCAATATGCAGACGGCATATGGCTGGATTGCTTCGAATCCGACTGGTACAGCTCAGAAGTTATTGACAAATTATTGAAACAGGGGAAAAAAGTCTGCATTGTTTCGGCAGACTTGCACAAACGCGAAACGAAAAAACAATGGGAAACCGTTTCAAAAGTAAAAAATTTTGCTTCAGAGGATTTGATGTTGTGTACGGATAAACCGCTTGAAGCCAAGAAATATTGGGGAATTTAACCATGACAATTAAAGCTGTAATTTTTGATATGGACGGTGTTTTGATTGAAGCCAAAGACTGGCATTATGAAGCACTGAACAAAGCTCTGGGATTGTTTGGATACGAAATCAGCCGTTATGAGCATCTGACATCTTATGACGGTCTGCCGACCAAGACCAAACTCAAGAGACTGACAATGGAAAAAGGGCTGCCGGAATATCTGCATTCTTTCATCAATGAGATGAAACAGCAATATACCATGAATATGATTCATACCTACTGCCGGCCGCGTTTCAATCATGAATATGCCCTCTCCCGGCTTAAAGCCGAGGGCTATAAACTGGCCGTCGGATCCAACTCCATCCGTAACACGATTGACGTGATGATGGAAAAAGCCAACCTGCAGCAATATCTGGATTTTACGCTCAGCAATCAAGACGTCAGCCAACCCAAGCCTAATCCTGAAATTTATTTGAAGGCAATTCAGCGGCTGGGACTTAAGCCCGAGGAATGTCTGATTGTTGAAGACAATGAAAACGGCATTCGGGCGGCTCTTGCATCCGGCGCTCATTTGCTGGCAGTTAAATCTGTTGATGAAGTTAACTATGAAAACATCACCAACCGCATTAAAGACATAGACGGCACAAATAGTATGGAGAAAGCGGCGTAATGAAAGTTTTGTTTTTAATGGGCGGAGAAAAGGTTGAACACAAAGACGGAAAATATCCGCTGTATATGGCTGAAATCAATGAAAAACTGGTGCTGGAGAAACAAACGGAATACTTATCCGAGCTCAAACCTTCTCAGGTGCTTTTTTGCGTAAAATCCGAGGATGTTAAAGATTTTCATGTTGATGACGTTATCCGGCAGGCAGTTCCTAATTCAACCTGCATTACCATCAACAACAAAACGCAAGGAGCTGTCTGTTCCGCTTTGTTGGCAGCAGAACATATAGACAACGGTGAAGAATTGATTGTTATGGCCATCGATGACTTTATTGACGACAGCGGTAAAAAAATATTGGATTATTTCAAGGAACAGAACTGTGATGCCGGCGTCGTTTCTTTCACCTCGGTGCATCCCCGCTATTCGTTTGCAAAAGTGGACAACAACGGCATGGTTTCCGAACTGGCTGAAAAGCGCCCGATAAGCAAAAACGCACTGGCCAGTTTTTATTACTTTAAAAAAGGCTCTGATTTTGTTAACAGCGCCAAAGACGTCATTCGTAAAGACAATCCGGTCAACAACGCCTTTTATCTGAGCCAGACCATAAATGAAATGATCTTAAAACAGAAAAAAGTCGGTATGTATAAAATCGACAATGCAAAATTTCATCCGCTGAAATCGGAAATGCAATTGGCTCAATATATGTTGCAGCTGAAAGAAGAAAAGGAAAGCATCTGATGAAAACCGCCAAGCTTGATGATATGGTCAAAGGATGGTTTATCGGGAACTTTAATCCATCATTACTTAAAACCAACGATGTGGAAGTTGCCGTTAAAAAATATAAAAAAGGCGACCATGAAGGCAAACATTATCATAAAATTGCAACCGAATATACCTGCATTATTTCCGGCCGCGTTAAGATGAACGGCACAGAGTATGGTGCAGGCGATATCGTGGTTATGGAACCCGGCGAAGCAACAGACTTTGAATGTCTGGAAGATGATACCACCAATGTCGTGGTCAAAATCCCCGGAGCTAATAATGATAAATACGAGATTTAGAGGAGAAAAATTATGACTGAAAATACCATTGAAACTCAGTATTTGTCTGAACAGGAAAAAATTGAAGCCAGACAATCATTAAATTCTTTGAACAGGATATTAACTCGGGTATTATCATATCCGGGAAACAATAATGTAAGCGGAAACTTTCATGATCATATTGATGAATTGTTAGATGAAATGACTGAAGTACTCAAAACTTTAGGCGTAAATATTTAAACAACATTGGATTAAATTAGATGTCTAATAATATTATACCTCAAAATATTACTTTTGTTGTATGCGGAAAAATAACAAAAAATATAAAAAAATGCCTTTCATCAATCAGATGCTTTTTTCCATATTCTAGAATTATACTTTCGACTTGGATTAATGAAAAGATTAATTTTTCAAAGGACTTATACGATGAGTTGATTTTAAATGATGCTTCAAAAGTCCCCAATACTGACATAAGATGTTCCGTCGATCTCGATAATTTTAAACTTAACAGCTTCAACTTACAAATGTATTCAATTTTTAACGGACTAAAAAAAGTTAAATCTAAATATGCTGTTCGTTTTCGTACTGATTTTGAATTAAAAAATTCTAATTTTTTAAAAATGTATATACAATTAAATACTCTATGTCCACTGTATGATGATAAATTAAAATTTTTTTCACAAAAAATTTTAATTCCTAAGGTATATACAAGAGATCCTGAAAAAATAGGCGGTTCATATGCTTTTGATACATCAGATCTTTTTGCTTTTGGAATGACAGAAGACTTATTAAAACTATGGAATGGTGTTTTTCTTGAAAAAGAAACTCTCGAATTTTTTTCTTCATCTTTTCCCAAAAAATCATATTTCAATCCTCACTCTTCCAATTCTCAATATACTATGGAGCAATACCGGTTAATTAACCTTATTAAATCATCCTCTTTAAATATTCCTATACCTGAGAGCTATATTGATCACTCCAATAAGGAATTTATAAAGTATACTTACAAAATATTCTTAAGTAATTTTTTTATTTTATCTTTTAAACAATTAGGTCTTCAAACATCATTTAAGAAAAGAGAGAAAAAAGATAAGTCATTATTCGAACATGAAAAATATTTAAAATTGTATTCTCAGAATTTTAATATAAATACTTTTGCCCTTAAATTAGCTATTTTAAAAGAAAAAATCCAAAAAATAATTTAGTATGGAGATATTAATGAAAAGAGTTATACCTATCGCAATATGTTCTGATAACAATTATTTTATGCATGCTTTGACATTAGCTTTATCTATTCTTGATATTAGTTGTTCAGATTATTTTTTCAAATTTTATTTTTGTTATCGAAATATTAAACATAAAAATTTAAAAATCATAAAAGAAAATATTGAAGCATATCCAAATTCAGAAATTGTTTTTGTTGATTTAACTAAAGAAACAGAAAAATTTATGACTGTTTCTTATATAAATTCTAAATCTATGTTTGATCGTATTTTCCTTAGTGATTTTGTTTATGAAGATAAGCTTTTGTATCTTGATTGTGATATGATTTGTGCGTCTGATATATCTGAATTATTCAATCAGAATATTGATAATTACTATCTTGGTGTTGTCCAGGATCGTTTTGTTGAAGACTTTGCCAAGAACAAAAGTACACAATATATAGAAACCTTGCCTAATTCGAATATTTATAAAAACTGGGAATATTTCATTCTCAGTTTTCTCAAATTACCAAAAATAACAGATTATTTTAATTCAGGCATGTTGTTAATGAATTTGGAAAAAATAAGACAAGATAAAATCAAAGAGAAACTAATTGCGTTTATTATAAAAAATCAACCAACACCAATGCCTGATCAAGATGCGTTAAATTATATATGCAACGGAAAAATTAAGTATTTATCTCCAAGATTTAATTTTGTTTTATCTACATTAAAAATATTTGGAAAAAACGATAGTTATGTAAAAAAAGCTTTTGACAGACCTGTAATTATTCACCATAAATTTTGGAATACAAGTGATTTTAAAACAGGGTATAATAAAATATATAAAAAATATTTTCTCTCTATCTATAAAAATCATTTCATTTTATTATCTGATTACTTATCTTTGAAAGAAGATATAAAAAGAACTGTAAAACCTGTATATTATGCAGTTAATTGGTTAAAAAGTTTTTTTAATATCTTTGTCATCTGTACAAAACTTATTTTTACATTTCCTCAGCATATATACAAAAAATGCAGAAAAATAAAATATTAACGAATATCTCATTCATAATCCAAGGAGAGGTTTATCCTCACATCAATCTGCAGATTGCGGAAATAAGAAAACATTTTCCTCAAGCTGCGGTTATTGTTTCTTATTGCGGAGAGTGCGGTGTTAAAATTGAAGGTGCCGATGCCGTGGTTTTTTCTCAGGATCCCGGATTTTTTTATTATTCCAGACGTCCCGGTGAGAACCTCAACAATGTCAATCGGCAGATTGTCAACACTCTGGCCGGACTTAGAGCCTGCAAAACAGAATATGCATTTAAATTACGCTCGGATTTTTTTATTACCGGAAACGATTTTCTTGATTATTTTAATAAATTCCCGCTGGCCGAAAATGATTATAAAGTCTTTGATCATAAAATTCTGGCCTGTAATTATTTTACCCGCAATCCTCAGGACAATCGCCCCTACCCGTTTCATATTTCAGATTTGGCTTTTTTCGGAAAGACCAAAGATTTGATTAATCTTTTTGACATTCCGCTGATGACTGAAGAAGAAGCTTATTTTTCCTTCAATACACCTATCAGCAATAAATATGTTCCCGAGCAGTATATTTTTATCAATTGTCTGAAAAAAAACGGGAAAAAAGCCGAACTGGAACTGTATAACCAGGCAACGCCGGAAAATATTGAGGACACGGAGCGCTACTTTGCTTCAAATTTTGTTTTGCTGTCTTTTGAGCAGTTTAACCTGCAATACACAAAAAAAACTTTCGATATGGCGATTCATCCTAACAGTTTCATTACCTGCTACACGCATTATGACTGGCTAAAACTGTATAAAAAATGGGTTAATCCGGCAGTTGAGCTTCCGGAACGCGACGAAGAAAGAGATAAGCTGAACAAATTCTATAAAACCTACCGAAAATATCGCTTTTTTGCCAATATCATCGCCCTGCCCTTCCGCACCAAAGAAAAGCGCAAAAAAGTGAGAAACGGAATCTTGGAATATTTTCTGGAGAGAAAGTATAAATAAGGCCGGGATGTTTTGCTACGCTCAGTAGTTTTTTATGTTTGACCTGGATTCTGGTGTCAAGCACCAGAATGACATAAAGGGGGAGTCCGGCATGACCCAACGTGGGCGCGCGGCGCGTATTAATGTCATGTTGAGCGCAGCGAAACATCTTAGCCTTATTAAATATTGCTGAGATCTTTCACTTCGTTCAGGATGACAATAGAAGACTGAGACCCTTCGGCAAGCTCAGGGTGACATTTTAATACTCTTGTCATTCTGGTGCTTGACACCAGAATCCAGATCAAATGTTGATGCTTTATTCTACCTAGACTCCAGGGCAAGCCCGACATGACCGGGCAGCGCCTGGAGGCAGGCTGACTGGGATGTTTCGCCTTCACTTCATTCAGCATGACAGTTTATATTAGATATGGTTCGGCATAACAAAAAAGGCACCGGTTGTTCCGATGCCTTTTTTGTGTTGAAAAATTACCGATTATGCCGGCAAAACCAACGCTCCGCTGGTAAACGCGGCTGAAAAATCCAGAAGTTCCTTAACCTCTTCATCTTCCAGCGCAATAATACCGTCATGGTTAAGAATGGCTTCTTTCAAGCGGCGGCCGATTTCCCGCTCCTGAAGATAAGGATGTCCCCAATATCCGCAGACGGCCGAAACTTCTTTAAAAGCGCCGCAGTGTACGACTTCGCCTTCTTTCCAGGTTGTGTGCGGTTCCAGAAGCTCTCCTTTGGGCAACAATTCACGCAGCCTCGGATCAGCCCCTATCCACTTTCGAGGATCACTTGCAATCTGCAACGAACCGATGAGACGGCAGGCCTGTATCCAGCTTCCCTTCCAAACGGCAACATAACCGTTGTAGAACTCTCCTTCCGCCAAGGGTTGGGCATTGGTAATGTTGTTCCCCTCCAGCGCCGCGGCAAACGAAGTATATCTTTTTTGCTCACTACGGTGTTTCAGGGTCAAGGCCTGAACTTCCGTGATTTTCACCACGTTAAAGCTCTTTTTTCCTTCGGGGATGAACAAATTTCCTTCATAACAAAGGGTTGCTGACGGATTAATTCTATAATCTTTCATATTCTTAATAATTTAGGCGTGAATCCCTAAAAAAAGCACTTGCCTGAGGTGCTGCGGGACATACATAATACTTGTTAAACAATATGATAGTATCATATTTTGCAAAGCTTGGCAATATTGTTTTGTCTATTTTTTTTATAATCCCACATCGGGATCCAAACCGTGTTCCCGCAGCGTTTGCAGAATTTCCGCAATGTAAATTTTTTCATTGTAGGCCATTATTCCGTCGCTGACACAGATTTTTACGACTTCCCGCGCCAGATCTTCCGCCGCCTCGGGCGTTTTGTGGCGGATATTGTCCAGCGCCTGATAAAACTCTTCAATATCCGGCTTTAATCCCACCAGATATGTTTCAATATACTGGGAGCTCAAATTTTCAACATCGGCGTGTTTTTTGATGTACTCAAAAATCGTCCGTTTTTTCATCTCGGAGAAATAATCTATGCATTTGGCTATGTATATAAGAATGATAATATCATCGCGGATTTCTTCCAGGTGCTTAAAATCGAGAACCGGCGCATCGTCTTCCGCGGCGGCATCTGCTCCCGTAGCCAGAGAATCGCGGTAAGAAGCAAAATCTCTGAGCAGATCCTGACAGCGGGTATAATATTTTTCCGTGGTCATATCCATAATATCGTGGACATAAGAGGCGTCAATCACCCGGGAGGTTTTGGTGCGGTAAAAATAAAGGCTCAGCATAATATTGCCCTCGCGTCCCCAGATATTTTTCAGCGCTACATTTTCTTCGGTCAGCGTATCGTTGTTTACCAGATGGACAATCAGATTATAGAAGGCAATTTCAGTCATTTAATCTTCCAGCAGCCGGTTCAGCTTAGTTACAAAGTTTTTGATCGTCTCAACCCGGACGGCATAACTCTCCAGGTTTTTCTCAATGAATATTTTCTGGTCCGGGCGTATTTTAACCGCACCGAACTGACGGCTGATAAAATCTATCAGCTTATCGGGCTTCGCGAAAGTATTGTTGCGCAAGGTTATCAGCACACCTTTGGCACCGGCATCTATTTTTTCAATATTGGCCGAGCGGCAAAGCTGCTTTATCTCAACGGTTTTGAGCAGATTGTCGACTTCTTCGGGCAGTTTGCCGAAGCGGTCAATCAGTTCCTCGCGGATATCATCCAGACCGGACTTGTCGGCAATGTCGCCGATGCGTTTATACAGCCCCAGACGCACGCCCAAATCGCGGACATAGGTTTCCGGAATCATAATCGGAATACCGGTCGTTATCTGCGGCGCCCAGTCGGAAATCTGTTTCTGCCGTTCATCGGCCAGTTCGCCGGTCTTCAGGCGCATGATTTCTTCTTCCAGCATATGCTGATACAAGGCAATGCCCACTTCTTTGATATGGCCGGACTGTTCTTCACCCAAAATGTTGCCGGAACCGCGGATATCCATATCGTGACTGGCCAAAGAAAAACCTGCGCCCAGCGTATCCAGCGCCTGCAAGATATTCAGCCGCCGCTCGGCAATCGGTTTTAAGGCCTTTTGTCTGGGAATGGTAAAATAGCAATAGCCGCGCAGTTTGCCGCGTCCTACCCGGCCTTTAAGCTGATACAGCTGCGCCAGTCCGAACATATCCGAACGATAGACAATCATGGTGTTGACGCTCGGCATATCAATGCCGGATTCAATAATCGTGGTTGAAAGCAGCAGATCGGCCTTGCCGTCGGCAAAATCGTTCATTACGTTTTCAAGCTGTTTGACCGGCATCTGTCCGTGAGCCACCAGAATTTTTACGTCAGGCACCAGTTCGCGCAGTTCTTTTTCCACGCCGAAAATATCCGATACCCGCGGACAAACGAAAAAGGTCTGTCCGTGACGAAACTTTTCGCGATAAATGGCTTCCTTAATCATAACCTTGTCAAAAGGCATGACGAAAGTTCTGGCCGCCAGGCGGTCAACCGGCGGCGTGGCGATAATGCTCAACTGTTTGACGCCGGTTAAAGACAATTGCAGCGTCCGAGGAATCGGCGTTGCCGTGAGGGTCAGCACATGGACGTCAGACTTGATGGCTTTCAGCTTTTCCTTGTGAGCCACGCCGAAATGCTGTTCTTCATCAATAATCAGCAGCCCCAGATTGCAAAACTTAATGTCTTTTGAGAGCAGCGCGTGCGTGCCGATGACGATTTCGACCGAACCGTCCTCCAGACCTTTTTTGGTTTGTTCGGCCTCTTTGGGCGTTACCAGGCGGGAGAGCATCTTAACCCTGACCGGAAAACCTTCCATTCGCTGCTTAAAGTTCATATAATGCTGGCGCGCCAACAGCGTGGTCGGCACAATCAGCGCCACCTGCGCTCCGCTGGCCGCCACGGCAAACGCAGCCCGCAGCGCGACCTCGGTTTTGCCGAACCCGACGTCGCCGCAGACCAGTCTGTCCATCGGCACGGACTGTCCGAGATCCTGCATAACATCGGCAATGGCATTGAGCTGGTCATCGGTTTCATTATAAGGAAAATGTGAACAAAATTCGTCATAAAGCCCTTGCGGCGGAACAAAGGCATCGGCTTTTTTGAGGTGCCGCTGCGCCGCAATCTGTATCAGTTTTTCGGCAATGTCGCGGATTTTCTGTTTAACTTTGGCCTTTTTGGCCTGCCAAGCCATGCCGCCCAGCGTATCAAGCTGGATGTTGTCGTCCTCTATGCCGTAGCGGGACAAGACGTCAATGTTTTCAACCGGGACAAAAAGCTTGGCATCGTTGGCATACAAAATTTTGAGACAATCGTGCGGGGCACCGCCGGCGGTGATGTTTTCCAGCCCCAAGAATTTGCCGATACCATGTTCAATATGCACCACCAGTTCGCCGACGTTCAAGGAACCGACATCGGCAATAAAGTCTTTGGAAGAAGCCTTGCGGACAGTTTTGCGATGCTGGCGTTCGCCCAGAATATCCTGTTCGGAGATGAAGCACAAACCGTCGCCCCTGAAACCCTGACTCAGATTTAAAACCACCATCACGGTTTTGGAAAGATCCTTTTCCTGCGCTTCGTCCCAATTGTCGGCGAAGCTTAAATCTTTTATCTCATGTTCGGACATCAGAGAAAAGACACGGTCGCGCGATCCTTCGGAATAACAGCATATCACCCGTTTCAGTTTTTGATTTTCCCGCAGGTAGGCCGCCAAATCCGTATATACCTGCCCCAGATTGACATTTTTGGCATGGGCGAAGCTGCGGCCGGGCACGACCTCGGCATCAATAATCTCTTCGGTGCTTTCAATGCTCAAATTTGTAAATTTAACCGCCTGTCTTTTAGCGAGAATTTCATAAACCTGTTTTTCGTTCAGATACAAAAGCTCGGGTTTCACCGGACGATAGACATCCTGTTCGGCGGCCGATTTTATGTTTAAGGCTTCAAGCCTGGCCTGATAATAGTCGGCAATGCCGTCGCATTTGGCTTTCAGCGCCTCGTCAAAACTGCGGCCGATGACAATGTCGGCAGAAGGCAGATAGGAAAACAGATCCGGCAACGGGTCTTCGTAAAAAAACGGCAGCCAGTTTTCCATGCCCAAATGTTTTATTCCTTCGGAAATATCGGCATAGATTTCATCGTCTTTGAACGCCGCACCGAAAGCCTCACGATATTTGGAACGGAAAGAGCGGATGGTGTTTTCATCCAGCGCCACTTCGCCCATGACCTGAAAGCTGTAATGGGTCAGCTCGCCGGTGGTGCGCTGGGTCATGGCGTCAAAGGTGCGAATACGCTCAACCTCGTCGTCAAACAGGTCAATGCGCAGCGGCTCGTTGGTTCCGACCGGAAAAATGTCAATAATGTCGCCGCGCACCGCATATTCTCCGGGTTCTATCACCTGTTCCACGCGGTTGTAGCCGTTCAGCGCCGCATAATGAATAAAGTCGTTGAAGCTGAGTTTGCCGCCGACCTTTACCAGCCGCACCGAATTCAAAAATATTTTCTGCGGCGGCAGCTTCTGAATCAGGGAACCGATACTGGCGATAATCACCCGCGGCTTTTTAGGATTGGGGTTGGTTACAATCTCGGTCAGGGTCTCGACCCGCTGCGCCACGATATTGACGTTCGGCGAAACCCGGTCATAGGGCACCGTATCCCAGGCTGGAAACTTCAAAACATCCAGTTTGGGATTAAGATACCGCAACATATCAGCCGTACGTTCCAGCGAAACGCCGTCGCTTACCACATACAAAATTTCCTTGGACTTGCGGCTGAAGCGGTCAAGCAAAACCGCGTCATAGCCATCGGGCACCGAAGAGAGGGTCTTGTTTTTCAGTTTGTTGAGATCGTACTGCATTATTATAATTCAATCGTTTACTTATGAAATAAAATATATACAATATAGAGGTGATAGCAACTGTTTTTTATGGTATGCAGGGTATAAATGAGGCCGGAAATATTGTTCCCGCTGTTTGCGGACGTTACCACCATCGGCGGTTTGGGCGAAAAAAGCGCCAAACTGCTGCAAAACCTCGGCATCGGCAAAGTCATCGACCTAATCTGGCATCTGCCCGCCGGCCTGATTGACCGCACTTATACCCCCAAACTGGCCGAAGCCAGAACCGGCGTTATCGCCACGGTCAAAGTCCGGGTGGTCGAGCATATCGCTCCGGCCAGAAAAGCGCAGCCTTACAAAGTGCTTGTCGAAGACGACACCGACCAGATGACCATAAGTTTTTTCAAAGCCTATCCGGAATCTATCCGCAAAAATCTCCCGGTCGGCGAAATCCGCATTGTCAGCGGCAAAATCGAACGCTTTAACAATATGCTGCAAATGAGTCACCCCGACTATATCGTCAAAGAGGACGAAGCGGCGCAGATTGCCGGCATTGAGCCGGTTTATCCGCTGACGGCGGGCATTTCCAACAAAATGCTCAATAAATGGATTAAACAGGCGCTGCTGAGGCTGCCTCATCTTCCCGAATGGCAGGATCCAAAATTTCTGACCGCGGAATCTTTTCCCGATTTTTACACGGCGGCGGAACTTGCCCACCGTCCCCGCCGGCCGGGAGACCTGGACCCCAACGCACCGGAACGCCGTCGTCTGGCTTATGACGAACTGCTTGCCAATCAGCTGGCGCTGGCAATCGTCCGGCAAAAGGTAAAAAAACAACCGGGGCGCGAGCTCAAAGGCAACGGCCTGCTGCGCAAAAAAACATTGGACAAGTTGCCTTTTAAACTGACGGAAGCTCAGGAAAGGGTTTTGAAAGAAATTTTTGCCGACCAGGCAGCACCCTGCCGGATGCTGCGCCTGTTGCAGGGAGACGTGGGCAGCGGCAAAACAATTGTCGCTTTCTTATCCATGCTCAACGCCGTTGAATGCGGCGCACAGGCCGCCATTATGGCGCCGACCGAGATTCTGGCCAAACAGCATTTGGAAACCATTGCCCCGCTATGTGAGGAAATCGGCATTCGCTGCGAGCTTTTAACCGGACGCACCAAAGGCAAAAAACGTGTCCAAATTCTGGAAGACCTGGCCTCCGGCAAAACAGACATCATCATCGGCACTCATGCCCTGTTTCAGGAAAACGTGGTATTCAAAGACCTGGCTTATGCGGTTATTGACGAACAGCACCGCTTCGGCGTGCACCAACGCCTCAACCTCTCCAACAAAGGAAACAAAGCCGACATTCTGGTTATGACCGCCACGCCCATTCCGCGCACATTGGTATTAACCGCATACGGTGATATGGAATATTCCAAAATAGATCAGGTTCCCGCCGGCCGCAAGCCGGTTGACACCCGCGTTATGCCGGTTGAAAAAATCGGCGAAATCGTTGCCGCTCTGCAAAGGAAAATTAAAGACGGCGCGAGGGCTTATTGGGTTTGTCCGCTGGTTGAAGAATCGGAAAAAATAGATTTGGCCGCCGCCGAAGAACGTTTTGAAAGCCTTAAACGCTATTTTGGCGCCGAGGTCGGAATGGTACACGGCAAAATGAAAGAAGCCGAAAAAGACGCCGTTATGGAACGTTTTAAAAAAGGAGAAATCAAACTTCTGGTCGCCACCACCGTCATTGAAGTCGGCGTTAACGTTCCCGAGGCGACAATTATGGTCATTGAACACGCCGAACGTTTCGGCCTCGCACAGCTTCATCAGCTGCGCGGACGCATTAAGCGCGGCTATCAGGCTTCCACCTGCATTTTACTGTATTCTTATCCCTTGAGCGAACATTCGCGCGCAAGATTGAACATTATGAAAGAAACCGAAGACGGCTTCCGCATCGCCGAAGAAGATCTTGAACTCCGCGGCGGCGGCGAAATGCTCGGTACCCGGCAAAGCGGCTTTGCCGAATTCCGGCTGGCGGATCTTTCCGTCCACAAAAATCTGCTGCTGACGGCTTCCAAAGACGCCAAACTGATTATGGAACTCGACCCCGACCTTACTTCCGAACGGGGACAGGCTCTGCGCACGCTCCTCTACCTCTTTGAACGTGATAATGCCGTCAAAACCTATCTTGCCGGCTAACCGGGCAGCACCCGGGGGCTTCAGTTAGCTGTTTCACGGCCTCCGTTGTCGGCACATTAAAAAATACACCGCGCGTTCATACAGTTTTTTCTTTATGTCATTTTGGTCTTTTCATTTTTATTGTCATTCTGTCCTTGAACCGGAATCCAGGTCTAATATTGATTCCTTACCTACCTAAACTCCGGGTCAAGCCCGGAGTAACGGTATACGGCTGAGATCCTTCACTTCGTTCAGGATGACAGTTTACGTTCGTCAAGCCCGGAGTGACTCAACGTGGGCG
>CALXRQ010000006.1 GCA_944390895.1 uncultured Alphaproteobacteria bacterium | reverse complement strand
ACTTTTTTTGAATTTTTTTATATTTTTTATGATCTCTCAAAAAATCAAATAATTATACCGCCTTAGAAAACATTTTTATACAAACAACCCCGCAGACAGTTATGCGTTAGCGATCAAGCGGCAAAGAAAACTCACTGCTCTGCAATGGATAGGTCCTCATCCGTCGGCAGTTCCAAAGGGATGTCAAACTGAACAAACGCTGCCGAATAAACCGCAAAACCAAACCAGACAATCGACGCCAACCGCAACAGACGAATTATCATCCGGTTACCGCCGAAACGACGGCCGCCCCGAGATTTGTTCTGAAACAAAAGCTCGGCAAAAGCCCACAGTGCGGTTACAATCAGCGGAACAAACAAAAACATCGGAGAAAAAAGCGTCAGCAGCAATTGAACCGAAGCGCGCACGACATATCCGGCATAAAAGTTATGAATGCCGATTGTTCCCAAAAACCAGGCCAGCAGGATATAGACAATCCCGCTTTTGGGATTTCCGTGTTCTCCCGTTTCCCGCATTGCTTTGGCAAAAATCGTCCGCTTCTGTTCCTCAAACGTCGCCTCGTCGATAATTCCTCTGTCTCTGAGTTCCGCAAGTTTTTCCAAATTGACCGGATCGTTCATTTTCAATCTCCCTTGCCTGTAATATAATCTCAAAATTTAAAAAAAGCATAAAAAAAACCCCCGCTTCACAGTGGAGGATAAAAAATCGGCTTTTTTATTTTGCAAAACAAAGTATTTTACTTTCCGTTGCCCAGGTTCAGCATCATGCCGGACTTACTGTCGGTAATAACCAAAGTCTGCGGATTAAGTTTCTCTGCAAACTTGGCCTGAACTTCCAGCTCGCGCAAGCGGATAGCCTGAGCATTGCGGGCAAGAGCCTTACCTTCAATGTCAAGAGCTTCGGCACTTGCTTTGGAGGCAATAACTACCGCAGCTGAATCAGCCTGAGCCTGAACGATCTTCTGACGGCCTTTCTCTTCTATTTCTCGGGTTTCGTTGATAGCTTTGAGAGCTTTTTGCTCAGCCATCACCTTGTCCTCAATAGACTTTTCAAAGGCGTCGGAATAATCGACATCCGCAAGCTGATAGACAATGTCCGTGATATACTTCGAATTGATTTCTTTCCGAAGCTGCTCTTGGATTTCCATTCTCGCTTTCTCGCGATTGCCGACAAGTTCCTGAGCGTTCCAGCGGCCGACAACGTTTTTGATAACACCGTCAAGTGCCGGCATGATCAGCTTACTCTCGTAAGCCATGCCATACGCTTTGTACATCTCATCGGCAGCTTGGTCCACTATTCGGTATGTCACGACATACTTTATGGACGCAGTCTGGATGTCTTTCGTGTAAGCAGCGTCCCGACGCTCAATTCTCTGAGCAGTGGTCGGAAATCTCTTAAACGATGAAATGAAAGGCCACTTGAAGGAAAAACCGCGATGAACACCATCATCAATTTTACCTAAAGTGACTTTCACACCAACCTCTTCGGCACTCATCACTGAGTAACATCCCAAAACAAAGAAAAAACTTACAAGAACCAGCACACCATAAAGGCTGAACTTCATAATTTTTTTCACCTGAGCTTTCTTTTCTTCTTCACGTTGTTTTCTCTTTTCTTCACTTTCGTATCCGTACATAATATTAAAAGATTAAATGATTAGACATAAAAAAGAAAATTATCAGGAAAGGTAAAACACCTTTATACACAATCGTATCTTTGCAGCCATAATAATTTCTTTTCACTTACAGAAATAGCACATTTTGGACATTGTGTCAACACATCCTTGCCAAAAATTTGTCTATTTACGAAAATATGCACAAAAAAAGGAGAGCAATTAATGCTCTCCTTAATTTTTTCACTCTATACGGAACTAAAAGCCCATACCCGGCATACCGCCGGCAGCAGCGCCTGCGCCGCCGCAGCTGCACTCTTTCTGCGGAGCCTCGGTAATCATGGCTTCGGTCGTAATCAGCAGACCGCCGACGGAAGCGGCATCCTGCAAAGCCGTGCGGACAACCTCGGTCGGATCAATAATACCGGCCTTCACCATATTGGTATATTCGCCGGCCTGAGCATTATAACCAAAGTTGACATCGCTCTGTTCCAGCAGTTTCCCGGCCACAACCGCACCGTCAACGCCGGCATTCTCGGCAATCTGACGAATCGGCGCCTGAGCCGCTTTGCGGATGATGTCGATACCGACTTTCTGATCCTGATTGGCCGGGGTCAGAGCATCCAATGCCTTGATAGAATACAACAAAGCTACGCCGCCGCCGGCAACCACGCCTTCTTTAACCGCGGCACGGGTTGCGTGCAAAGCATCGTCGATTCTGTCTTTACGCTCCTTAACCTCGACTTCGGAAGCGCCGCCGACGCGCAGAACCGCAACGCCGCCGGACAATTTGGCCAGACGTTCCTGCAGTTTTTCACGGTCATAGTCAGACGTCGTTTCCTCAATCTGTTTGCGAATGGAAGCGGCACGGGCGGCAATCAGATCTTTTTCGCCGTCGCCGTCAATAATCGTCGTTTCGTCTTTGTTGATTTCAACGCGTTTGGCCGTACCCAGCATATCCAGAGTTACATTTTCAATCTTCATGCCCAGTTCTTCGGAAATAACCTGGCCGCCGGTCAGGATGGCAATATCTTCCAGCATGGCCTTACGACGATCGCCAAATCCCGGAGCCTTAACGGCGCAAACTTTCAGGCCGCCGCGGATGCGGTTAACGACCAAAGTGGCCAGAGCTTCGCCTTCAATATCTTCAGCCACGATCAGCAGAGCACGGCCGGATTGAACGACGGCTTCCAAAATCGGAATCAGCGGCTGTAAATTGGAGATTTTCTGGTCATAAAGCATAACGAACGGATTTTCAAATTCGCAGCTCATTTTCTCCGGATTGGTTACAAAATAAGGAGACAGATAGCCGCGGTCAAACTGCATACCTTCAACCACATCCAGTTCCGTTTCCAAACCTTTGGCGTCTTCAACCGTAATCACGCCCTCATTGCCGACCTTTTCCATCGCGCGGGCCAGATATTCGCCGATTGAACGGTCGCCGTTAGCGGAAATGGTACCGACCTGAGCAATTTCCTCAGAGGTTTTGATTTCTTTGGAACGGGATTTAATATCGGCCACAACGGCTTCAACCGCCATATCGATACCGCGTTTCAAATCCATCGGATTCATGCCGGCGGCAACCGCCTTGCAGCCTTCCTTAATGATGGCTTCAGCCAAAACCGTCGCCGTGGTTGTACCATCACCGGCTTTGTCAGCCGTTTTCTGAGCCACTTCCTTAACCAGCTGTGCGCCCATATTTTCAAACTTGTCGGACAATTCGACTTCCTTGGCAACCGAAACGCCGTCTTTGGTAATCTTCGGCGCACCGTAAGACTTGTCCAAAATCACGTTGCGTCCTTTGGGACCCAATGTTACTTTAACGGCTTTTGCCAAGGTTTCTACGCCCTTCAGCATTTTGTTGCGGGCTTCGGTGGAAAACATAATATCTTTTGCTGCCATTTTAATTTCCTTCTTTTGAATTCATA
Source organism: uncultured Alphaproteobacteria bacterium (assembly GCA_944390895.1). Taxonomy (GTDB): domain Bacteria; phylum Pseudomonadota; class Alphaproteobacteria; order RF32; family CAG-239; genus CAJLXD01. The sequence goes on along the minus strand of CALXRQ010000006.1, from coordinate 59,649 downwards.
ACACTTTATTTCAACGTCTGAAATCGGTCAAAACGCCCATTAGTCGCTGATAACGGCCAAAATTTCCGGTTCTTTCACAATCAGGCGATCTTCGCCGTTAACCTTGATTTCGGTTCCGGACCATTTGCCGAACAAAACCTTATCACCGACCTTGACATTCATTGGGATGACCTTTCCCTCAGGGTTTGTCATTCCCGGACCAACGGCTTCGACAATACCTTCGCTTGGTTTTTCCTTGGCGGTATCAGGAATAATGATTCCGCCGGCCGTTTTGGTGTTTTCATCAAGTCTTCTGATAACAACTCGATCCTGTAAAGGTGTGATTTTCATAGTTTTTCAACTCCTCAAATTAACATATGGTATTTAACTAATCTCTTAGTTAGGAATTGCAATATCCAAAGTCAAGCAAAACCGCGCAAAAAAAAATTAAAAATAAACTCAAAAAGGTTTTGACAAAATTTTTGTATAAGCATATTTTAAAACGCTGAGAATTATAATTATTTCTAAATATATGTATAACTAAATTTGTTTTAAAATGGAAACACTTGCAAAAGAAACTACCGTTTTGGCACTTCAGGACCGCATTTTTCGCATTACCGACGGTATTCAGACGCCGGCAGACGCCAAAAAAAGCTTTTTGGGCATCATGGCGATACGCATGGGACGAGAACACAAAGTCTACAAAGATTTTTCCCGGATTGTCATAGACCCGGAGCAGCAGTTTGAACTTCTGCAGGCAACGGACAAAAATCCTTACAAACAGGATTTCCGCGTGTTCTGCCACATTGTTTTGAAAACGTATATCCGTCAGGCAGCCCGGAAAGAAGACGCTGAAGCGCCTTCAAACCAAACGTCGGAAGAAGACCCGCTGTTTGAACACTATTTCAAGGAAGTTGAAAAGTGCTCGCAGGAAACGCCCAACCTGCTGGACGTCGTCCAGATAAAACCGCGTTTCATCACGTTGCGTTCTCTGGAATACAGCCTGATTAAACGTCTTCTCTCCACCGGGGAAAACCCGGCGGACCCCGTCGTTGCCAAGGAAATGACCGCGGCCGATTATCGTCGGATTTTAACCGTTTGGCTGATGTATCCCGAGTTTATTTACTTTCCGGAAGAAATCGACAGGATTGTTTCGTTGTTTGAAACCGGAGAACTGAAACTAAACTAAATCGGCGGCAATGGAAACCAATCTACTCAAAAACCGCATACTCGGCCAGGTCGGGTATGTGGACTTTCCGGAAACGGTGATCGAAAACACGATTGTCATGCTTCGGCAGCCGCATCGGCCCGCAATATACGCGCAGAAACTGCTTCAACATATCGAAGATCTGCACAATCCCGAATATATTGCCGAGGCCCGCGAACGTAAATATCTGTCAATCTGCCATCTGGTGCGGCAGCTTTTGCTTTACTACGCATACGAAGACATTGACTGTCTGGTTTTGCATCAGTATTTTCGCGCTCTGAGCCACGACCTCGAAACCAACATCTGCTGGTACGAGACCAATACCGATAAAGTATTTGAAGTGAAACCCTCGGCCGAACTTCAAAACGCCGAAACCAGACTTTGGCAGTATTTCGAAAGCAATGCGCCGGACAGCCTGAACAAAATTCGGCTTCGGCATCTTTTGAATTCTCTGTTTTTGTTTTATGACTACGTCAGCAATCGAAAAGCGTTGCAAACCTTTCTTGATTGTCTGGAAAAACAACAATTAAATTTACAGATATTATGAATCAATTTTTACGCAAACGCATCTGGAACGCGCTCGGAAAAAACATCTTCATTCCGCAGGCACTGCGTCAGGATGCCGCGGCCGGATTAATCATCGACAATCAGGCCCTTCAGGAAGACTATCTCTTCACCCCGGAAAACATATCGCTGTATCTTCCGGCCATGAACAGGCTGATGCGCAAAATCATCGGACTTTATCATGAAAGAGAGCGCAACACCGTCCTGAAACAATATTGGAAGTTTGTGCTTGAGGAATTGAAAGAACCGGGGTTGTCCGGTTTCCTGGCCGAACAAGAAGCCGATGTTCTGGATCTGCTCGAAAGTTTTGACTTCCGGTCCCTTTCTTGCAACCGCAGAAACGCCTGCCTGCATTTGTTTGAGACCTGGCTGCTGTTTCCGGAACTGATTCGTGACGAGAAACGCGTTTCAAAACTGACGGCGCTCTTTTCCGAATAAAACATTCTCCGTAAAAAAGCCCCGAATTTTCGGGGCTTTTTGTTTCGGATTTTATCTTTTGAAAAAGCTGACGACCTTGTTGATTGAGGTCATAACAAAAGAAATCACAATCAAAAACGACAGCAGAATAAACGAGGTAAAATACAGCCACGCGTCGGGATACACTGCCATCACCGGCCGCGCAATCGTCGAAGCCCAGCCGTCCAGCGTAAATGCCTGAATCAAAACAAACAGCGCGCTGCCGAGATTATTGAAGTTTGCAAACACGCCGCCGTACAGGCTGACGCCGATAATCGCAAAAGAATACATAAACACCGCCACGATTCCTACCAGCGAAGCAAAAACCGGCAGCAGTTTAATAAAAATCTCCACCATGTCGTTCAATGTCTTAAACCGGTCAAGATATTTCAGCAGACGGAACACGCGAAACGTTCTGAACACGATAAAAGCGCTGGCAAACGGCACCGACGAAACCGCCACGATGACAAAATCAAAGACATTCCAGCCCGACTTGAAAAACGCCTTGCGGTAGACATAAATTTTCATCAGCATTTCGACAATAAAAATGCCCATAAAAAGACGATCCAGCAAGAACAGTCCGCGGTCAAAATAAAAATCGAAATAATCAGAGGTCATCAAACCCAAAACCAACGCGTCGGCCAAAATAATCGATACGATAAACATATCAAACTTGTGGCTTTCAACCAGCTTGGTCAGACGGCGTTTGTCCTCTTTATGGCGCCGCTGCAGTTTTCCTAAAACCTTATCTTTGATTCCGCTGAAATTCATTGTCTTCATCCTTTAACAAATTAAATCGGCTTCATTTTACCTCAAAAGAAATAGAATGCAATAATTATCGCCGCAACGGCAATCGCCGGACCGAAAGCGCCCGAACGCCGCCGTCGCGCCAGCGCATACAAACCGAAAATAACCACCGCCGTCAAAATAACGTAAATCAGTTTATCGGCACCCGTCCAGGCACCGACCGCAGACAGCAGCTTAATGTCGCCGCCGCCGAACATATCCTTGTCTTTCCACACCAGAAACAAACTGGCAACCACCGGCAGAAAATACCCCGCAAAGGCACCGATGGCGCTTTCGGCCGGAACCACCCAGCCCCCGGCCAACGCCGCATATGAAAAACCGGCCAGCAGCAGCGGAACCGTCAGAATATCCGGCAGCAGATACATCCGCCAGTCAATTTCTGTCAACAGCAGCAATGACCAGATAAAAAACAAATGCCAGCCGGCCTGCTCGCCGCCGAAACGCCAGTACGCCGCCAGACTTATTCCGCCGCAAACCACGCCCCACATCACGGAGCGCAGCAGATACCGGCGACTCAATTCGACATAACGGGAATTTTTCTTTCTTTTGATTGCGGACACATTTTTGCCGGGCTTGAAAATTCGGTACAGTGCATAAGCAAACGTCGCCGGCATAAATTTTTCAAAACGCCGCGCCGTGTAAGGAATAAAAAGACCAAAAAGCAAACCGCTCAGGGCATAAAGCATCATATACTCCTTCTGTCAGACAAAAGGAGTATATGAGCAAAAGCATAACATTTAATTAATAAATTTCAAAAATTCCGTACGTCCCGGGACTTAAATTGCCTTAAGGATATATTCGGAAAGTTTTTCCGCGTAAAAGGAAGGATCGCTGATTGCCTCGCCTTCGGCAATTTTGGCCTGATCAAGCAATATTCTGGCAACCTCTTCCACCTTCTCGGATTCTTTGTTCTCTCCGGCCATTTCCGACAGCTTGATAATCAGCGGATGATAAGGATTCAATTCCAAAATCCGTGTGCTGGCAAAAGCCGTCTGCTGCTGGTGATTACGCATCAGCCGCTCCAGGTGGATAGACATCTGTCCGTTTTCAACCGTCAGGCTGACCGGAGACTTTGTCAGTTTGTCCGTCGTCTGAACCTTGCCCACTTCGTTCTTAAACATCTCTGTCAGTTTGTCTATCAGCTTCTGCATATCGCCGTCGGCCGCCTTGGCCTCACTGCGCTCCACGCCCAGATCCAGATCCGCCTGATTGATATGCTTGACGGTATATCCTTTATAGTTTGGCAGCGTCTGCGTCCAAAACTCGTCAATCGGATCCGTCAGCAGCAGAACTTCTATGCCCTTGGCCTTAAACGCCTCCAGCTGCGGATTGTTGGCCAAAACCCGGACGTCATCGCCGGTAATGTAATAAATAAACTTTTTGTCATCTTTAACCCGGGCGATATATTCGTCCAGAGACGTATATTTATCCAAATCATGCGTCGAATGGAAACGCGACAACCCGGCAATTTCCTCCCGGTTTGAAAAATCTTCGTAAATGCCCTCTTTGAAAGCGATTCCGAAATCCTTCCAGAAAATCATATAATCATCATAATTTTCGGCGCGTTTTTTCAGTTCCTTAAGGATTCTGGAAACCGTGCCGTGTTTGATTTTTTCAATCAAAGCGTTATGCTGCAGCATCTCGCGCGAAATGTTAAGCTGCAAATCGGCAGAATCAATCACGCCTTTGACAAAACGCAGATAAGAGGGCATCAGCTCCTCGACCTTGTCGGAAATAAATACCTTGTTGACATAGAGTTTCAGACCGTTCTTACGATCGGGCTGAAACAAGTCATACGGCGCCTGCCGCGGAATATAAAGCAGGCCGGTATATTCTATGTTTCCTTCGGCCTTAAAATGCAGCGTCATCCACGGATCGTCAAAATTCTTCGACAGATGATGGTAAAATTCCTTGTACTGTTCCTCGGTAATCTCGCTCTTATGACGCGACCACAGGGCCGAACCGGTATTGACCGTTTCCTCCCCGGCTTCGCCCAGACACAAAACAATCGGATAGTCGATATGGTCGGAATAAGTACGGATAATATGCCGCAGATAAATCGTGTCGGTAAAGTTTTTGTCGTCCTCTTTCAAAAACAGCTTGATTTCGGTGCCGTTGCTCTTTTTCTCCGCTTCCCTTATTTCAAAACCGCCGATTCCGTCCGAACTCCAGAACCAGGCCTTATCCTCGCCGGCCTTTTTGGTCAGAATTTCCACTTTGGAGGCGACCATAAAAGCCGAATAAAAGCCCACGCCGAACTGGCCGATAAGATCCACGTTTGAACCGTTGTCCTTGACATTGTTGACAAAGTCGGCCGTTCCCGACTTGGCTATCGTTCCCAAATGATTGATAAGATCGTCGCGGTTCATGCCGATTCCGTTATCGGCAATTTTCAGCGTATTGGTTTTCGCGTCCGGCGTAATAAAAATTTTAAAGGCGCCGGAATCTCTGGCTATGTCAGGATTGGTTAAAATCATATATTTGAGCTTGTCACAAGCGTCGCTGGCATTGGAAATCAGCTCCCGCAGGAAAATATGCTTTTCCGAATACAGCGAATTGACCACGATATCCAAAAGTTTGCTGACCTCGGCCTGAAAATTCATTTTTTCTGACATTTAGAAACTCCTTAACTGATGTAATTCTGACTATTATATGGGGACTGAAACCGCGTTTCGCAACAGCCTGCAACAAAATACTTGATTTTAATTCTAATCTGGGTAAATTGTTGTCTGATATTAATTTATATGGAGTTTTGTAATATGGTATCTGTTGTTAATGATTCTTGCATCAAATGCAAATCCTGCGCTGATGTATGCCCGGTTGACGCTTTTCACGAAGGTGACACCCAGCTGGTTGTTGATCCCGATACCTGCATCGACTGCGGCGTTTGCATTTCCGAATGTCCTCAGGAAGCAATCAGCAACTCTGACGATGCAGATCCGAAATGGATTGAGTTCAACGCTGAAAAATCTAAAGAATGGCCGAATGCTAACGACTAATTCCCGATTTTAAGGAACTTATCAGACCCTGCCCGCCCGGCAGGGTCTTTTATTTGCCTTTATTCACATTCTCCTAACCTAATTTAGCCCTTGCAGAAAAAACAAATATAGATTAATTAATAGAAGTAAGTTTAACTTTTTTGGATTTTTTTATCATGATAACTAAAGCAGACAATACTTTCTACGATGTCGTAGGAATAGGCAATGCTATTGTCGATGTCTTGGCCAAAGTCGGCAACGGATTTCTAAGCGAACGCAGCCTGAAAAAAGGCGAAATGACTTTGGTGGAAGCCAAAGACGCCGGCGTTATCTATCAGGACCTCATTCCCGAACGCGAGGTTTCCGGCGGGTCGGCGGCCAACACCGTCGCGGCCATTGCCTCTCTGGGCGGCGCGCCGGCTTTCATCGGCAAAATTCACGATGACGAGCTTGGACAGGTCTTCAAGCGCGACATCGGCGCGGCCGGCGTAGACTTCTTCACGCCGGAACTCAACGAAGGCCCCGTCACCGGCCGCAGTATTGTTCTGGTTACGCCCGATGCCGAACGCTCCATGTTCACCTATCTCGGCGCTTCCCGCAGACTTTCCACCGCCGACATTGACGAAAACATTATCAAAGCCGGCAAAATCATTTATCTGGAAGCTTATCTCTGGGATCAGTACAGCGCTCAGAAAGCCATGCTCAAAGCCTGCAAACTGGCTCGCAAACACGGACGTAAAGTAGCCTTCAGCCTTTCCGATCGTTCCTGTGTCACCCGTCATCGCGGAGAATTTATCCGCCTGATTAAACAATATGTAGACATCTTGTTCTGTAACGAAGAAGAGCTCGTTACTCTGTTTGACGGAGAAGACTTTTACAAAGCTCTGGACATCATCAAGCCCGACATCGAAATTGCCGCCATCACCCGCAACGCCAAAGGTTCCGTCGTCGTCAACGGCCGCACCAAAACCTTTGTCGAGGCAGAAAAGGTCAGTGACGTTGTCGATACGACCGGCGCCGGAGATTTATATGCCGCCGGATTTCTGTACGGTCTCACTCAGGGGCGTTCTCTGGGCACCTGCGCCGTTATCGGCAGCATTGCCGCTTCCGAAATCATCACCCATTATGGCGCCCGTCCGGAAGTTTCGCTCCGCGGTTTTGTCCGCAAAAAGCTCACTGAATACGGCATTCGAGCCTAGGCAGCAAAAAAACGGAGGCCTCATAATCGAGCCTCCGTTTTCTTTCATATTGACAACTCCGGCCGCAAAAATATTTCAGCGGCAACACCGTGTACAGCCTGTATCATCCCGACCGGCAGACGCTCAACGACACCGCCGTCATAACAGAAAAATGATCAAAATATAGGAAAGCGACAATTAATATCCCGTGGCTTTCCCAGATACCGGTTTCCGAATATGTCAATTCTCAATAAATACATACCGGAAACTAAGGCGGCAATAACCCGGCGCACAAACATAAAATCAGAGTTTTTCAAGCTAATTATATTCGATATCCCGAAGGAATCCGCAAACCAATTGTTTGGATGGCCGCATTATCCGCCCAAGCGATTAAAAGAATGTTAACGCCGACGGCAAAACGTAATTTTTTTCCGCGAAAAAAAGACAGGTTTTTTGCACTAAAATCTTGTAATTTAATTTTAACTTGGTATGTTAGGAACGAATTTTAGATTTCATGTCAAATTTATGGAGCCGCCATTTCTTTGATAAATGGCTGTGCTGGAAATAATTTTGATACCGACGTGTACAAAACGGTACACGAGGTTATCAAAATCATGACATGACGACCATTTAGGAAAGAAATAATACGATGGAATTAAGGAATATTGCAATAATCGCCCACGTCGACCACGGCAAAACCACAATGGTTGACGGACTCTTGAAACAGAGCGGCACCTTCCGTGACAATCAAAAGGTTGAAACCTGCGTTATGGACAGCAATGATCTGGAACGCGAAAGAGGTATCACCATTTTGTCCAAATGCACTTCCGTAAACTGGAAAGGCACGCATATCAATATTGTCGACACCCCCGGACACGCCGATTTCGGTGGCGAGGTCGAACGCATCCTGTCCATGGTTGACGGTGTTGTTTTGCTGGTAGACTCTTCCGAAGGCCCGATGCCGCAAACCAAGTTCGTTACCGGAAAAGCACTTAAGCTCGGCTTAAAACCGATTGTCGTCATCAACAAGGCCGACAAAGCCGATGCCCGCGTCGACGAAGTGTTGGATGAAATTTTTGACTTGTTCGTCAGCCTGAACGCCAATGACGAACAGTTGGATTTTCCGGTATTATACGCTTCCGGACGCAATGGCTGGGCCGTTAAGGATATGAACGACGAAAAAAAAGACCTGACCCCGCTGTTTGAATTGATTTGCTCTTATGTCCCGTCTCCGAAATGCGAGCCGGACAAACCTTTCTCCATGCTGGCCACAACCTTGGAAGCCGATAAGTTTATCGGCCGCCTGCTGACCGGCAAAGTACAAAGCGGCAGCGTCAAAGTCAATGACACGGTCAAGGTTCTGAATGCCGAAAACAAAGAGCTTGAAAGAGTCCGCATCAGCAAGATTTTGGCTTACCGCGGCCTAAACCGCGAAGCTTTGGAAGAAGCCCATGCCGGCGACATCATTGCCGTTGCCGGCATTGTCAAAGGCACCGTCGCCGACACAATTTGCGCGCTGGACGTCAACGAACACATTCCCGCCCAGCCGATTGATCCCCCGACACTGGCCATGACTTTTTCCATCAACGATTCTCCTTTGGCCGGACGCGAAGGCGACAAGGTAACCTCTCGCATGATTTGGGATCGTCTGTGCAAAGAAGCCGAAGGCAACATTGCGCTTAAAATCTCCCGCACCGATTCGACGGACTCCTTTGAAGTGGCCGGCCGCGGCGAATTGCAGCTCGGCGTTCTGATTGAAACCATGCGCCGCGAAGGTTTCGAGCTCTCCATCTCCCGCCCGCGCGTTTTGATGCACAAAGACGAAAACGGCAATCTACTGGAACCGATTGAAGAAGTTGTCGTTGACGTCGACGAAGAGTTTTCCGGCGCCGTCGTTGAAAAACTCGGCCAGCGCCGCGCAGAAATGCAGGATATGATTCCCTCGCAGATCGGCAATAAGGTTCGTTTGATTTTCAACGCACCCTCGCGCGGCCTGATCGGATACCATTCCGAATTTCTGACCGACACCCGCGGCACCGGCGTTATGAACCGCATCTTTAAGGCTTACGAACCCTACAAAGGAGAAATTGAAGGCCGCCGCAACGGCGTTCTGATTTCATCCGAAGCGGGTACCGCCATCGCCTATTCCTTATGGAAACTCCAGGACCGCGGCCCGATGTTTATTGAACCCAATTCACCTGTTTATGTCGGTATGATTATCGGCGAACACACCAAGCCCAACGACTTGGAAGTCAACCCGACCAAATCCAAACAGCTCACCAACATCCGCGCCGCCGGCAAAGATGACGCCATTGACCTCATTCCGCCGCGCAAAATGTCGCTGGAACAAGGTTTGTCATACATTCAGGCTGACGAACTTCTGGAAGTTACGCCCAAAAGCCTGCGTCTGCGCAAGCGCATTCTTGATCCGTTGCAGCGCAAACGCGCCAAACCGGACGTCATATAAACGTCAAATAAAAAAGACCGGAATTTATTTCCGGTCTTTTTTATCTTACGCCCAAATTTCCTTTTTACTCTTAAAAACCCTTAACCCACAGATAAGTCGTTACCACTACGTAAAGCAACAGGAAAAACACCCATTTTAAGAAAAAACGCTGATTTTCGCGCCATTGCTGAACCAGCATCGGAACCACGATAATCAGCCCCAGCACCGCAAAGCGGCACACCTTTACCCAAAACCAATATTCGCTGGTAGTAAAAACCAAGCCGATCAAATAGGCGAGAATAAAAGGTATCAGCGCCAAAAGCAGAAGCATCGCCGCAAATTTTGCCGTAAATTTCATCAGCCGTTCCATATTTCCTCCTCATTTTTCTTCCCGCAATCTATCATAATTTCTATTTCTTAACATAAACTGAACCGGCATGAAAAAAGAGCCTTGCTTAAGGCTCTCAAATCATCATCGCATAAAGAGAAGTTTTTTCAAAAATTACATTTCCATGCCATGGTTTCTGGCAATCGGCATCTGGCCGTTTTTCAAATTGTCTTCTCTGCGCAGTTCCATATTAATCTGGCTGTATTTTCCCAGTTCGGGATTTAACTTGCCTTCGGCAATCTTTTCAACGCCGGATCTATCCGTGTCATAAGCCTGCAGGTTTTCAACAATCCGGCTGCAGCGCGAGGTATCGGTGTTCAGGCGCTCCGCCGGAAAGACCGAAATTCCGGGAACTTCCCCGGCAAGCATTTTGCCGTACAGCTCCGCTCTGTTTTCCTTCGTCATAAAACTTCTCCTTAAAAACTTTTATCTCACTCTTTTGTCTATTATCGCAACATTACCGTCATTTGTCAACTTTTAAAAACAAAAAAATCAATAAAAGTGCAATGTTTCCGTTTCATAATTTATTAATTTCTCTCGCCTTTAAGATATTAATACACTAGAATACTTAAAATTCAATAAACAAGCACAAAGGTTCAACAGAAAATGTCTTTATTCAAATCCATCGCGACTTTCGGAGGTTTTACGCTTGTGAGCCGGGTAACGGGTTTTGCACGGGACATGGTTCTGGCAAATTTCCTGGGTGCGGGCATGGTTGCCGACGCCTTTTTTGTTGCTTTCAAGCTGCCTAACCTGTTCCGCAGCCTGTTTGCCGAAGGCGCTTTCACCTCCGCCTTTGTGCCGATGCTTTCTCAAAAAATCGTCTCGGACGGGGAAAAGGAAGCTGTGCGCTTTGCATCTTCCGCCATCTCCGTTCTGGCTTTCTTTTTAACCGTTTTTGTCGTCATTATGGAATTCTGTATGCCCTGGGTTGTCGAACTGATGGCGCCCGGCTTCGCCGACGACCCCGGCAAAATCGAACTGGCGACGACCCTGTCGAGAATAACCTTTCCTTTTCTGTTGTTCATTTCCATTGTTTCGTTCCAGTCGGGCATTTTGAATTCGCTCGGAAAATTCGCCGCGCCCGCCGCCGCGCCCGTAATCTTAAACCTGATGATGATTCTGGCCGTATTTGTCTTTGTTCCGTTCAGCATCACGCCGGCACACGGCATTTCCATCAGCGTCACCGCGGCCGGTCTGGTGGAAATCGCATGGCTGGCCTATTTTCTGCGCTGCCAAAAGGTTGTTGTCCGTCCCCGGTACGATATTGCGACGCAAATAAAAGATCCCGAAATAAAAACGCTGTTCAGACGCATTGCCCCGGGCGTGCTCGGCGCCGGAATTTATCAGATAAACATGGTCGTTGACACCATTATCGTTTCGCTGGTCGGCACCGGAGCCATTTCCTGGCTATATTACGCCAATCGTCTGCAACAGCTGCCGCTGGGCGTTGTCGGCGCGGCCATCAGCGTTGCCATCCTGCCGGTTTTAAGCCGCCATCTCAAGGCCGAAGAACATGAACAGGCCTGCCGCGTTCAGGACAAGGCCTGCGAATATGGCGCACTGTTGTCAATTCCGGCGGCAGTTGCATTGATTGTCTTAAGCGAACCGATAATCAACATTTTGTTCCAGCACGGACGTTTCGGCGCTTACGAAACCCATATGACGTCGCTGGCCGTCATTGCCTATGCCGTAGGACTGCCGGCTTATGTTCTGGTTAAAGCCCTGACGCCGAACTTCTTTGCCCGCGGCGACACGCGGACGCCCGTAAAATACAGTATGGTCGTCTTTGCCGCCAACCTTATTTTTTCTCTTCTGCTGATGAAACCGTTCGGCCATGTCGGTATTGCTTCGGCCACCACTGTCGCCGCATTTGTATCATTGTACCAGTATGTACGCGGACTGAAAAAACGCGGTTTTTGGACTTTCGGTCCCGAACTGGTGAAGAAAATCGTCAAAATCACCGTAAGCTCACTGATTATGGGCATCGTACTCATCGGCGGAGAGTTTGCGCTCAATCGCCTTTACGGCAACTGGCTCGCGCTCGGATACGCTCTGAAAATACCGTTTTTTGTGGGTTTGTGCGTTTTGGGTGTTGCAACTTTCGGCATTGCGGCTAAACTAACCGGAGCATTGAATATTTCTGACATTATGTGTATGATATCAAAAAAAAGGAAAAATAATGTTCAGGCTTGATGTTAAAAATTTTATCCGAACCATCCGTTCCAAAGCGGCCGCTTTTGATTGGAAAAAAATCCGTTTACCCCGCGTCTCGGGAATATTTTCCGGTTTGTTCGCCTTCATCGGCTCTTGGTGGCACGTCATTCTGGTGCTTCTGGTGGCTTTTATGGCTTTGTATTATCCCATCGGCGGCCTGATGGTCAACAATATCAATAAAACCACCGACTATGAAATAGGTTCTCAAAACGAAATGCCGTCCGCAACCGTAAATATGATGGCTTTTCTCATTAACCGGGAAGTTAACGAAAACCTTTGGACGCCCAATCTGCCGTTTTTTTTCCCGTCATACATGTTGGACAATATGCCTAACTATCAGCTTGGCATCATTTCCGGACTTTCGACCGTTTCACAGGCCATGGCCAACCGGCTTGACACCGGTTTCAGCACCAACGAAGACGAGCTTCACTTGAAAAACGCAGCCAAACTTTTGGCTTACAACGGCCGCATCTGGATGTTTTCGCCCCAAAACAGCTTCTCGCCGGTTCCTTCTGCCCACAGCCAGTATCGCAAAGCCCGCAAACAGCTCATAAAATTCAACCAGAACCTCAGTTCCGGCCATACCGTCTTTTACAAAAACCCCGACGACCTTGCTTATTTTCTAAAACGAGTCAACCGCGACCTCCTGAATTCTCTGACAAAAGTGGAAAATCAGGTTCGCGAAGAAAGCACGTCTTTGTTTGACTTCAAGGCCGATGACGTTTTTTATTACAATCAGGGCAAAATGTATGCTTATTATCTGCTGTTAAAAACGCTCGGAAATGACTATAAAGACATCATTGTTTCGCAAAACGCCTATCAGCTCTGGACCAAAAGCCTGAAATCGCTGGAAGACGGCGCGGTTTTTGATCCGGTTCTGATTCGCAACGGCGCGCTTGACAGTATCACGGCGCCCAACCATCTGCAATATATTGCCTATTATATGGTAAAAACCGTCAACTTGAACAAAAACATAATTGCGCTTTTGGAAAAAAAGCCGCTCCCGAAGGAATAACAATGCTGATTGAGACTCAAAACACCCCGGATCCGGAAGTCATCAACTTTTTTCCGCCCGTAAAAATCCTCAAATCCGGCCGTGCCGAATTTGCCGACGCCAAGTCGATGCGCAAATCGCCGCTGGCGGAAAAACTGTTTGATCTCGGCGGCGTTCAGTCTGTCTTTATGACCGAAGAAATGATATCCGTCACCAAAGAGGCCGGTGCCTCATGGGACGATTTGAAACCGCTGGTGCTGGCAGAAATAATGGATCATCTTTCCTTAGGGGAAGAAACGCTCATAGAACAAGCCGATACCGCCCCCGGACAAGACGAAATAATCGGACAGATCATCGGCCTGCTTAATGCCAGGATCCGACCGGCCGTCAAACAGGACGGCGGAGACATCGTCTTCAAAAAATTCGACAAAGGAATTGTTTACGTCGAAATGAAAGGCAACTGCGCCGGTTGCCCCTACGCGTTGGTCACGCTTAAAGAGGGAGTGGAAAAAGTTTTGAAAAACTATATACCACAGGTCAAAGAAGTCAGAGCCTGTGAAAAAAATGCGGAGGGAGACAATAGCTAGGTATTTATATTCGTTTTTTCTGCTCTGGGCAGTTTTCCTGAACAGCTTTTCCGCTGGTGCAGAAACTGTTTCGCGGCCCGGAAAAAACGGATTGAACATCGACGCGGTCAGCGTGGCGGAACTCCAAAAGCTTTATACGGAAAGCGGCTACGACGAATATATCCCGCTCGAAACGCATAAGGTTCCCGCTATTTTTCTAAAAAATTTTCCCGAAGACTATGACCGGATAAAAGACGACAATCTCCGTAACGGTCTGTTCATCAGAATACTTTCTCCGCTGGCCTTAAAAGTAAACGAGGCCATTCTGGCCGAACGTGCACAGCTTGAAAAGATTATCACGGATTTTGATAAAAACGCCGAACTGTCCCCCGCTCAAACCCAATGGGTGGAACAAGCCGCAAAAAAATATGACGTCTTTACCAGACTGAAAGGATACCGCCGCTACAAACTTCTCCTCGGCGAACTGCGCTACCGCATAGACGCACTGCCGCCCTCCGTCCTGATTGCCGTATCGGCCATTGAAACCAACTGGGGACAATCTCGTATTGTCAAAGAAGGCCGCTCCCTTTATAAAGAACTGGTCTGGTATTCGGACGAAGGGCTGAAACCCGAAGGAGAAACCGAAGATCCGAACTACCGCATCAAAATTTTTCCGTCGCTGTACGATTCCATGTACTCTTTTGCCCTAAAAATAAACTCCAACGTAAACTTTGAAGATTTTCGCAGTTTCCGCAAAGAACAGCGCTACCGGCGCCAGCTTTTGGACGGAAGAAGCACCGCTTATACGTTTTTCCTGCTTTCACCGCTGCCCAATTACATCGGACTGCTGGATTATACCATAACATTCTATGAACTCGTAACCATCGACGCCTCGGAACTGAATTACAATTTTCAGAAACAACCGAGAAAGAACAACGATTCTCCGGAGGAAAGCTGATTTTGTAACAAAAACTTAATTGTACTAATTGACAAAAAAATTATATCATATATTTTAGAGACTGAACTGGATGAAAAAAATGAACAATATACTGACCAAAGAAGATATTACCAGGCTATCCCTTCATCCCGACGCCGAGACCAAGTCCGGCACGGTTCAAAAAATCGGTGTCTATTATAATGATAAAAACATCACTGAAAAAGGCCGTCAGATAGCAGAATCCATCTTTCGCATTGTTGTCAGAGACGTAGAGTTAAAAGTTCGCGAAGCCCTCTCGGAAAGCTTAAAAAACAGCAAAAAAATTCCCCATGATATTGTCAAGGCGCTGATAAACGACGAAGAAAGCGTTTCCCTGCCTTTTATCAAATACTATTCCGACCTCAGCCGTGAAGACATTATCAGCATTATTGAAGCGCAGAATGTTAACAAACAGAAAGCCGTCGCCATGCGCAAAAACCTTTCGGAAGACATTTCCCACTACATTGCCGAGAAATGCCCGGAAGAAGTCATCGGCGTGTTGATTTCCAACGAAACCGCCAGAATTCAGGAAAAAACCTATAATCTCATTGTTGACCGCTACCCCGACAGCGAGACCATCAAGCGCAATATGGTCTACCGCTCCGAACTGCCGGTCTCAATCATTGAGCGTATCGTCAACTCCCTGTCCGAGGAGTTGCAGCGCCGCCTGATCATCATGCACAACCTGCCCAACGACATCGCCAGCGACATTGTCGAACAGGTCAAAGAAAAAGCCACGCTCAAAATTTCCGAAGAATACAGTTCCGACAAACAGATTGAAGAACTGATTCACCAGTTGTATACGTCCAACCGCCTGACTTCGACGTTGGTGGTTCGCTCCATTTGCATGGGCGATTTGAAGTTTTTTGAATATGCTCTGGTTTATCTTTCCAATACGCCGATTATTGAGGTTCGCAAAATCTTGTTCAACACGTCAATGGATTTCATGATCAGAAACCTGTTGCGCAAGGCCTACATTCCCAAGACTATGTTTCCCGCAGTTTTCAGCGCTTTGAAAGTTATCAAGGACATCCGCTTCGACTATAAGAAAAATGACAGTAAAACTTTTGCTCACAAGGTAATTGAACGCATCCTGTCATACGGTTCCGCCGGAGAAGACCTTAACGAAGACGACGTTAACTATCTCATTTCAAAAATAAGTTAGACTGTTTTTGTCTTTTTGTTAACATTTATTATGTATTATAGTCTGTACAATTACGAATTTTATTAAGGAAAACGACCTTGCAGACAAATGATCCCTCAATTCTGGCCGAGTTATTGGACATCAATTCCGAGATAGCCCAATCAACCGATTATATGGCCGTTATTGAACGGATTATCCGTCTGGCCGGCCGCGTCTGTTCTGCCGAAGCCGCTTTTTTCTATACTTTCAACGATGACAAATTTCTCAGTCTCGAATACAGCTACAATACCAAACTGAACAGCTACAAGTTCGGTTTTGACAACAACGTATACACCGCACCCGTATTCAGCGAAACCGGCCGCAGCCCCTCCGGCAAGTCTGCCGTGGAAATATCGGCTTTCAATAACGAAATAATCAACCTGCCCAGCATTTACGAAAACAAAGAAATCGACAACCACTTTTTTGCCAACTACGACGCTCTTAACGACTATGTTTCCGTCACCTGCCTGTCTGTTCCGCTGACCAACCGCAAGGGAACTGTTGTCGGCGTGGTGCAGTTTGTCAATCCCAAAGACGCCAAAGGCAAAAACATCACGTTCACCAGCGGAATGCAGGAAGACATCATAGCGGTCTGCAACCTTGCCTCACTGGTTCTGGAAAACCGCAAACTAAGCGAAGACTATGGCCGTCTGCTTGAATCTTTCATTGAAGTTTTGGCCCGCGCCATTGATGCCAAATCGCCATACACCGGCGCGCACTGTCAGCGCGTTCCCGTTATTGCCCGAATGCTCGCCACCGCGGCCGTACAAGAAGAAACCGGCCCGCTCAAAAAGTTCGAAATGAGCAATGACGACTGGTACGCCTTAAACATTGCCTCCTGGCTGCACGACTGCGGCAAGGTAACCACGCCGGAATATATTGTTGACAAAGCCACCAAGTTGGAGACCATCAACAACCGCATTCACGAAATCCGCGATCGTTTTGAAATCCTGCGCCGCGACGCGCATATCGAATACCTGAAAAAACGTCTGGCCAACGTTGCTTCCAAAGAAGAACTGCAAAACGAGTTTGTGGCCAAACTCCGCCAGCTTGAAAAAGACTTTGATTTGGTCGCTCGCTGCAATACCGGTGACGTTCCCTTAAGCGACGAAGACATCAAGGCTCTCGAAACCGTTGCGCAAAAACAGTTTGTCCGCTACTTCAGTCGTCTGAAAGGCATTTCCTGGGCAGAACGCGACCTGATTTCCGACAAACAGGCTGCGGACAAACCCGGCTACGAAAACCTGCTGCAAAACCGGGAAGACCATCTTTTCGGACAATACAACCGCGGCGAACTGTACAATCTTAAAGTCCGCAACGGCACCATTAACAAGGAAGAACGGGAAAAAATCAACGAACACATTGTTGTCACGATCGATATGTTAAAAGCGCTGCCGTTTCCCAAAGAGCTTTCAAACGTTGTCGAATATGCCGGCGCACATCACGAACGTGTTGACGGCAAGGGCTACCCCAACGGACTGACCGGCGACCAAATGTCGATTCCCGCCAAAATCATGGCCATTGCCGACATTTTTGAAGCGCTCACCGCCAATGACCGTCCTTACAAGGAGCCCAAAAAGCTCTCTCAGGTTCTCTCTATTATGCAGTCCATGAAAAACAACGGCCATATCGATCCTGATTTATACGAAGTATTCATTCGTTCCGGCGTATATAAAGACTACGCCGAACAATATGTCGACCCCGCCCAGATTGATGAATTAAACCCCGAGGATTATCTGTAATGCTTGATATCTGCACCGTCCCCTGCCGCGTCGGCTACATGGACAACCTGTCCTACATTCTGGTTGACCGCGACACCGGCATCTCCGCTGTCGTTGACCCATCGGAAACCGCGCCGATTATCGCCAAATGCGCGGAAATGAATCTCAAACCCGACTATATTTTCAATACGCATCATCACTTTGACCATACCGACGGCAATCTGGAATTAAAAAAGCTTTACGGCAGCCGGATTATTGCCTGTCAAGCCGACGCGGAACGCATTCCCGGTTTTGACCTTGGCGTTGTCCCGGGAAAAACTTTCAGTCTCGGCAATTCTGTCGCCGACATCATTGACGTTTCCGCGCACACGCAAAACCACATTCTTTGGTATTTTAAGGCCGATAAGGCTTTGTTTACCGGAGACACGTTGTTTAACCTCTGTATCGGAGGATTGTTTGAAGGCAGCGTCGAACAAATGTTCGACGCCCTAAGCAAGATTAAAGCTCTGCCCGACGACGTTCTGTTCTACCCGGGGCACGAATATACGCTGCAGGCGGTGCCGATGGCCGAACATTTTGTCCGGGACGACGCCGCACTGAAACAATACGTTCAAAATGCCCGCGCCCAAATTGCCCGGGGATTTCCGGTTTCACCGGTGCCGCTCGGTCTCGAAAAAAAGTGCAATCCTTATCTCCTGCCCGATTCGCCGGAACAATTTGCTCGCTTGTTCTGACTTTGTTAAACTTCTATGAAAGTAAACAAAAAAATAGACAAAACAAAAAAATTATGTTATATTTGAGTTAATAAGATTAAAACTCTGGAGAGAAAAGATGGCTGATATGAATGACGAATGCTTAACCGAATTTCTGAACGGCAAAGGCATTTCTCTTGACGATTTCAAAAAAATGGATGCTCAAAGCGACGAATATAAAAAAGCTTACGACGGATACGAAAAGTTCTCCGAAGAATGGAAACAGAAAAAAGACGCCGCGACCCAAAATAAAGAAAAAGACAAAGAAAATAAAGACAAAGCCCCCACTGTAATCAAGGAAGGCGGTTCTGCTCAGAAAACCGAAGACGCGCCCGCTCCCGCCGGTAACGGGGATTGGAAAGAAGCCCTTTTAAGCGAATGGAAAGAATGGGCTTCCAAAAACGGTAAGGAAATTAAAGAATTTGCCGATCCGAGCAATACCGGCAGTCTCTCTTTTCACATTTTTGAGCAGGGGGCAAACCAGAAAGAAATCGAACAGGCCACCGAAGTTTCCTACAACAGCCCCCGTGACCTTTCCGTCAAAGGACCGAACGGCGGCGTGCCTTCGCCCGAAGTCTTTGCCGAAATATTGAAAAACGCCAAAGCCAACGGCCCCGACATCGAATTCGGCGAAAATATGTCTCCGTCATTCAAGGCCAACCTGATGCTGGCCTGTCTTAAAGATCCGGAACTGCATATCGTCAATCCGCCGTCGGCCGAAGAAATGAAAAGCTGGCCCAAAGAATTGCAGCAGGCCGTTGAAGCGGCCATGAAAAACGCCGAAAAAAGCCAAACACCGAAACAACCGGAAAAAGAAAACAAACCAAAAGAAGAAAAAGACAAGGGAGAAAAACAAAACCCTGCAACCGAAGCCTATCAAAAAGCGGAAAAAGCCGTAAAAGATCTGCAAGCCAAAGGCGAAAAGAAATTTGACTTTGCCCCGCTTAAATCACCGGAAGAAAAAGCCGTTTACACGGCTGCTCTGATGAACGTCATGGGAGAAGACATCAAAAGCGGCAGTTTTGCTCTGGACAATGCTCCTTCTTATAAAGAAGTAACCGAAACCGCCAAAAAAATGTCTCCTGAAATGCAGAAAAGCGTAAAAGGCGGATTAACTTCCTACACCATTCATTCGCTCAAAAACATCGCCCGCGGACACGGCGTGACCGAACGTGATCCGTCCAAGGACGAAAAACACCAGGCTAAAAACGACTGGAGGGCAATTGACCGCAACCATACCGGGCTGACGCCGGAGCAGATAGCTCTGAGAAATGCCCGTGCAAACAAAAGCAAATAATGAAAAAGCCCCGGAAACACGGGGCTTTCTTATGTCTTCAGCCTAACCTCCAATTGCAGGAAACCCGCCGGTTTGGCGCAGACACTCCCCGATCGCCATCACGGCAGACACGGCCACATTGATTGAGCGCGCCTTCTCGTTCATCGGTATCAGCAACCTTGCATCAACCGTATCATGCACTTCCTGCGGCACGCCGGCGCTCTCCCGCCCCATCAAAATTATATCATTGGCCTCAAATTTAAAATCATAATAAGGTTCCGTCGCATGCGTCGTCAGCAGCACCAAACGGCCATAAGTCTCCGGATGATTTTTCCGATATTCCAGAAAATCATACCATGAATTATGCCGACGATATTTTACCATATCCAGATAATCCATGCCCGAACGTTTTAACGTACGTTCCGAAAAAATAAAACCGCAGGGTTCGATAATGTCAAGCTCCACGTCCAGACAGGCGCCCAAACGCAGCAGTGTCCCTGTGTTTTGCGGAATATCGGGTTGAAACAATGCCAGTCGCATATCATAAACTCCTTAAATCTGTCATTGTTGCTTTCCTACACCCAAAACTTCTTTCCGGCAATAAAAAAAGGAGATTGCCAATGGCAATCCCCTTTTTTTAATCTCGTCTTGAAAAACTTATTCTGCCCGGTAATGTGGCCAGAATATTATTTCTCCTATTTTTCTCAACGTCCGCGCATGAGAAAAATCCGTGTTGTCTCGGAAATACCCATACCGGTTGCGGATTTGGTTTTTAAGCTTTCCGAGCTTTAGTTCGTAGCTCATCACCTCGCGAAGGCGCTGTACCGGCTCTTCCGACACCGGAAGATATTCGCCGAACAAAATCTCGTCCAAATCATACCAGACACCGACTTTTTCCTGAACAAAAGCTTGCAGCCCCGGATAAAAAAGACGCAGCTGTTCCGCTTTCTTGTCCAAAAGCCACAGAAAATGGTGACTGTAATCTTCAATGGTCACCAAACCGTGCTGGAAATGAGCCTTCACCGCAAAAACTTCGCAAAGTTTGATGAACAAGCCCATGGCGTTTTTCTCATAGACGACCGTATCGCCTTCAATGCCGCCGCGTAAACCACTCAAATCAGAAAATACTTCGATAATCTGATCTTGTACTTGTTCTTCTCTTTCTGTTAATCCCATATGCGCTAAAATTTAATTGTAAAACAAAATTATTTCTTAATATCTGCTTAGATAAAGATTCTTTTACCACAAATTTCTATTGTTGTCAAATTTTGGCTAAATATTTTTTCAGAAAAAAACACGGAGAATGAGACAAATAACAGAAGTTCAGGGGAAAAGTACCTAAAATAAAAAATAACGCCTCCGTTCTGTGAGAAAGATAATAAGATTTTAGGAAAATGGCGAGGGCGTGTATATAAAGATACATAACCGAACCATTTATCCACTATATCTGTATTAGGTTTACACAGAACGGAGAGGCGTTTTAAACGTTAAAAAGAAACTCTAATATATCCCCGTCCTGAACTGTATAATCCTTGCCTTCGGAGCGCATTTTGCCGGCTTCTTTGCAGGCCTGTTCACCACCCAGAGCAACAAAATCGTCATAAGATATGGTCTCAGCCCGAATAAACCCGCGTTCAAAATCCGAATGAATAATCCCGGCACACTGCGGAGCTTTGGAACCCTTCAAAAACGTCCAGGCGCGAACTTCCTTCGGCCCGCAGGTAAAATACGTTTGCAGTCCCAGCAAGTCATAACCGGCGCGGATAATCTTGGACAAACCGGATTCCTCCAACCCCAGAGAAGCCAGAAACTCTTTCTTTTCCTCTTCCGCTTCCAACTGTGCAACTTCCGATTCGATTGCCGCGGAAATAACCACGGCTCCGGCATGTTCTTTTGCGGCTTTTTCAAAAACCCGTTTCGAAAACTCATTTCCTTCCGCCGCAGAATTCTCATCAACATTGCAAACATACAAAACCGGCTTTGACGTCAAGAGCTGCAACATCTTATATGCTTTGACCGCATCTTTGTTTGCGGCATCCGGCGCTGCAACCCGGGCCGGTTTTCCGGCCTTCAACGCTTCAATGACCGGCCCCATGACCGCAACATTGACAATAGCCTCTTTATCGCCGCCCTTGGCTTTTTTCTGAGCCTGATCAAAACGCTTCTCCAATGAATCCAGATCGGCAATCATCAATTCGGTTTCAACGATTTCGGCATCGCGGATCGGATCGACCGAGCCCTCGACATGCGTAATATTGTCATCTTCAAAACACCTCAAAACATGAATAATCGCGTCAGTCTCACGAATATTGGCCAAAAACTGGTTCCCCAGCCCTTCGCCTTTAGAAGCGCCCTTAACCAGACCGGCAATATCCACAAACTCAAGCTGCGTCGGCACCACCGACTTCGGCTGCACCATCTCGACCAGTTTGTCCAGACGCTTGTCCGGCACGGCAACGCGTCCGGTATTCGGCTCAATCGTACAAAAAGGAAAATTTGCCGCCTGCGCCGCAATGGTTTGCGTCAAAGCGTTAAACAAAGTCGATTTGCCCACATTCGGCAAACCCACGATTCCGCAATTAAAACCCATAAAAAAACTCCTCAAAATTAAGTATTTGCTTGAGGAGTCTTTTAGCCTATCCCGGGTGCATTTTCAAGCTTTATTTCTTCAGCAGCATTCCGAGACGGCCCGAAAATGCTTCCATGCCGTCTTTAATCAAAACGCCAACTTGCTCGGCAATCAGCTCCAGTTCGCTGTCAATCACTTCCGCATCTGTCTTGGAAAAACGCGAAAGCACATGATTCACCACTGCTTCTCCGCTCCCTTGCGGATGTCCGACGCCGATTCGAATACGGTGATAATTCGGCGTCACCGCAGCGTCAATTGACTTCAATCCGTTATGACCGCCTGCACCGCCGCCGGTTTTGGCCTTAACTTTACCGACCGGCAAATCCATATCGTCATGAATGACAATAATATTCTGCGGCAGAATTTTATAAAAAATTGCCGCCTTCACCACTGCGTTTCCCGACAGGTTCATATAAGTCTGCGGCTTGAGCAGATAAACTTTTTCTCCGGCGATGCCGCCCTCGGAAATCAGTCCGTCAAACTTGGCGCGAGCCGTACCGAAACCATACTTCGCCGCAATGACGTCTGCCGCCATAAAACCGACATTATGCCTTGTTTTGTCATACTCCGCACCGGGATTACCCAAACCCACAATCAAAAACATCTTATAAAAATCTCTCTTTGAAACAAATCACAAAAAAGCGAAAAAACTCTGCGGCCGAACGGCCTGAATTTTTTCGCTCTTAAAACATTTGCTATAACTTAAAACTATTTACGAAGAAAATCAACGTGGATCGGCGCATCAGAAACCGGGTGGAACTGCACGTCCTGACAAACGACGCTGTGTTTTTTGCCATCCAGAACGATTTCGATATCGGCGTCATAAAAGCCGACCATATCCAAAGCCTTTTCAAGTTCAACCGGGTTCAGGCTG
Source organism: uncultured Alphaproteobacteria bacterium (assembly GCA_944390895.1). Classification (GTDB taxonomy): domain Bacteria; phylum Pseudomonadota; class Alphaproteobacteria; order RF32; family CAG-239; genus CAJLXD01. The sequence goes on along the minus strand of CALXRQ010000006.1, from coordinate 36,458 downwards.
ATCATGACGGCTTCTTTGTTGCCGCCATAAATTACGGCAGGAACACGACCCTCACGACGACATGCACGAGCTGCCCCCTTACCTGCTTTCTCACGTTTTTCTGCATTAAATGTAATATCAGACATTTTATAAAATCCTTTTCATTCGGTTAAAAACTCACGACGGCCTCCAGGGGTGCCGCCGTAAACACTTGTTTTCTACACCAGATATTTATATATTTCAAGGATTTTTAAACAAAAAAATAAAGGTTCCTTTCTTCACAGAAAAGAACCTTCATCCCTCCGAGGGCTGAAGGAAACAATCATTATAAAATGGCAAATCTAAAAACGCCCTCTGTCTTCTTATAATTTCTTTTTGAAATTTTCTCCGCTGACGACCGCCAGCGGCAAAAGTTCCCACAAACCGGATTCCTGGTCCTGTGTGCCGACTTCGCATTCCAATATGTCACCGACGCGAAATTCATCAAGACAGGGACAAATAAATCCTTCCACTTTTCTTCCGGCCTGCCAGAAAACGCACTCGCAAACGCCGTCATCAATTTTAACAATCTCCGCGTCTACATAGATTGCAATATTCTTCTTGCGGCACATTAAAACCGTTACCAAAGATATAAACACAAAAAAAACGACGCAGCAAAGAACAGTCCAGTTCTCCGCCAAAAATTCGGTTAAAACTTTTACCATAAGCTTAAAATTTAATTGTTTATAAAATAATATAATGTGATAAATACTGTTTTAGACAAAAATGCGAGTCTTGTCAAACAATAAAATACCCGCAAAAAGGCGTTTCCCTTTTCGGAAAACGCCTTTTTTCACCTGCCGAGCTCCTCCAGCTCATACATGCCCAAATTCTTGTCATAACAGACAACCCAGGCCTGCACTCTGTCCGAAGACGGTTTTTTGCGAAAAAAGCCAACATGGTCGCCCCAAAGGAAAAACTTGCATAACCATAAGGAATTGTCTTCTTTCTTTATTCGGGCTACGACGGTAAAACCGTTCCTTTTTCGCTCCCTGACTGCGCAACGATAAGCATACCATATCTTACAAATGCAAAAACCCAGCAAACCGGCCAAAACCAGCCATGGCATAATAATAGTTTCCATACGTATATATTTTTTAGTTAACATATATCCATGCAAATCAGGCAAGACCTGAAAGCAAAAAACACAATTCTTAGTCATAAAAAGAAATAATACATAGGAACCATAAAGAAATGCTTCCGATTCGGTCAATCTCAAAACAACGGTTAGAAACAAAAAAAGCACTCTGTTTTGGCAGAGTGCTTTTCTTTGAAATATTATCTTAAAACTCAAACGTTAGAAAACAACATTATTTTGCGGTTTCAAGATCTTCGCCGGTTTCCTGATTAACCCGTTTGGCCGACAGCTTAATCTTGCCGCGGTTATCTGTTCCCAGACATTTGACCCACATGGTGTCGCCTTCTTTGTAGAAGTCGGAAACCGAAGCAATGCGTTCGTTCTTAACTTCCGAAATATGAACCAGACCTTCGGTCGTGCCCAGAAAGCGGACAAATGCGCCAAAGTCCATAATCTTGGTAATAACGCCTTTGTAGATAACGCCTTCTTCCGGTTCGGCCACAATACCCATAATCCACTCCAAAGCGGCGTCGCCGTCTTCTTTCTTCATTGAAGCGATCTTGATAACGCCGTCGTCGGAAATATCAATCTTGCAGTTGGTCTTTTCGGTAATTTCACGAATAACCTTACCGCCGGAACCGATAACCTCGCGGATTTTGTCAACCGGAATCTTAATGGCGACAATACGCGGCGCCTTATCGGAAACATGAGGACGCGGTTCGCTGATGGCTTTGGCCATTTCACCCATAATATGAATACGACCCTCATGTGCCTGAGCCAAAGCCTTTTCCATAATCTCCTTGGTAATGGACGTAATTTTAATATCCATTTGCAAAGCGGTTACACCGTCTTTTGTACCGGCAACCTTAAAGTCCATATCGCCGAGGTGGTCTTCATCGCCGAGGATATCGGTCAAGATGGCTACCCGGCCGTCATCTTCCTTAATCAGCCCCATGGCAATACCGGCAACCGGTTTTTCCAGCGGAACACCCGCCGCCTGCAAGGACATTGTCGTACCGCAGACCGTTGCCATTGATGACGAACCGTTCGATTCCATAATGTCGGAAACCACGCGGACCGTATAAGGGAACGTATCCTTGTTTTTCGGCATCATCGGATGAATGGCGCGCCAAGCCAGCTTGCCGTGACCGATTTCGCGGCGTCCCGGGCTGCCCATGCGACCGCACTCGCCGACTGAAAACGGCGGAAAGTTGTAATTCAGCATAAAATCTTCTTTATATTCGTCAAGCAGACCGTCAACAACCTGAGCGTCTTCGCCGGTACCCAGCGTGGTAACGACCAGAGCCTGCGTTTCGCCGCGGGTAAACAGCGCCGAACCGTGAGCCATCGGCAAAACGTCAACCTGACATTCGATCGGGCGGACGGTTTTGGTATCGCGTCCGTCAATGCGGCGGCCGGTTGACAAAACGCCTTCGCGCATAACACTGTGCATCAGCTTTTCGATAACATCGCCGATATAGCGGACTTCAATCTCGTTTTCGGCATCAATCGTCGCCTTAACTTCTTCTGCCAACTGTCCCAAATTGGTACCGCGTTTCAGCTTATCGGTTTCTTTGAAAGCTTCTTCATATTTGGCACGGAATTCTTTTTCAACTCGGGCATAAAGCTCGTCGAACTCTTTCGGGAACGTCGGCGTTTCCCAACGCTCTTTGCCGGCTTCGGCATTCAGCTCTTCAATCATCTTGATAACCGGCTGGAAATTCTCAAAACCGAACATAACCGCGCCGAGCATAACTTCTTCGGAAAGTTCCTGCGCTTCGGATTCAACCATCAGAACGCCTTCTTTGGTTCCGGCTACGGCCAATTCCAGCTGCGTATCTTTCATTTGCTCAATGGTCGGGTTCAAAATATACTGACCGTCTTTGTAACCGACTTTTGCCGCCGCAATCGGCCCCAGGAACGGCACACCCGAAATGGTCAGAGCGGCGGATGCCGCAATCATGGAAACAATGTCTGAATCCGTCTGCTTGTCATGTGACAAAACCGTGCAGACAACCTGAACTTCGTTTTTGAAAGCATCCGGAAACAGCGGACGGATCGGACGGTCAATCAGGCGCGAGATCAAAACTTCGCGTTCGGACGGTTTGCCTTCTCTTTTCATAAAACCGCCCGGCACCTTGCCGGCCGCATAATATTTCTCCTGATAATTAACCGTCAACGGGAAGAAATCCTGATCGGCTTTGGCTTCCTTGGCCGCGCAAACCGTCGCGATAACAACGGTTTCGCCATAGCTCGCCACCACGGCGCCGTTGGCCTGTCTGGCCATTTTGCCGGTTTCCAGCACCAGCTTGCGTCCGCCCCAATCCATCTCTTTGCGGGACACTTTAAAATCTATCATATTTTATCCTTTCATAATCATATGTCTAAATTCTTCGGACTTACCTCTTAGGCAAAAACAAATCTGACACATTGTCCTTGCCTAAGAGTTAAGTCCATTTCCTCACCTCAGTCATTTGAGGATTTTAAAAGGAATGCGGAGCAAGTCAGCCCCGCACTTCCCAAAATTCATTTACCGGCCGTCAGTTCCGACCGGACATTTGCGGAATTGTTTTCAACCGAACCGGCCGCACCCAAACGCAAGGCGCAAACCCGACGCATATTTTCCAACACGCGGAAAAGCAGACTGCAAATTTCGGTTTCGGACAAGCTCATCAAAAACAGTTCCCGCCGGATTACTTACGCAGATCCAGCTTTTTAATGATTTCCTGATAACGGCTCTCGCTCTTGCCTTTCAGATAGTCCAAAAGGTGACGGCGGCGGGAAACCATCTTCATCAAACCCAGACGAGAATGTTTGTCTTTCGGATGAGTGTTAAAATGCTCAATCAGGCTGTTAATACGTGCAGTCCAAATAGCAATCTGAACTTCCGGAGAACCGGTATCGTTCGGATTAATGGCATAAGCCTTAATCAATTCCTGTCTTTTTTCATTTGTAATCGACATCAATATTTTCCTTTTAATGCTGTACCGAAACTATTCGGCACCGTTGTTAAAATTAAAAACGCGTTCGGGAGAGATTCTTTTCTCCTCGATTCGCAATATTGCCGTCAACTCCCCGTTGCAAGTGGCAAAAGCCGCGCCTTCACTCAGGTTCTGATCCTGATATGCCCGCGGAGATATTGCCTGTCCTTGACGAAGTTTAGCGGCGTCAGCTTCGGTTACAGCTAACTCCGCGATGTCGCGCAGAGAAGTTATTACCGGAAGCAAAACTTTTCTCAGATCTTCAATATGCACTATATTTTTCAAATTTTCCAGCAAAATCGTATCTTCAAGCGTAAAATTACCGCATTTTGTGCGCCTGAGCTCCCGCAGATAGCCTAAAGAGCCGAGTGCCAGAGCCAAATCCTGCCCCAACGTGCGCACATAAGTTCCTTTGGAGCACCCTACTTTAAACCGGGCCTGATTATCGGCAAGTTCTTCCAACAGCTCCAGATAATAAACCTCCACGATTCGTTCCGGAATGTCGACCGCTTCTCCCTGCCGTACTAAATCATAAGCCCTGCGGCCGTCAATTTTTATCGCCGAATAAGCCGGCGGCACCTGTTTAATTGATCCGAGAAAATCGGGGATAACCCGCAGAATTTCATCCCGGGATGGAATCTTTTCCGTTTTGCCAATAATTTCGCCTTCAGTATCGCCGGTAGAAGTCGCCTGTCCCCATTGAATGACAAATTCATATTCTTTCGGACCGTCGGTAACAAAAGGAATAACTTTGGTCGCCTCGCCGAAAGCAATCGGCAGCACACCGGTGGCAAAAGGATCCAGCGTTCCCGTATGCCCGTTCTTCCGGGCATTGAATAACCGCCGGGTCAGATTCACAACCTCGGTCGACCCCATATCCCGGGGTTTGTCTATAATCAGCCAGCCGCTGACATCATCGCCTTTTTTTCGACGTCCCATATCTTCCTCTAAAAAAACTCAACCCCAGCATAAGTAAAAAGCCGGATTCGTCAATAAAAAACGGTCGAAAGCACAATTTCGGCCGTTGTTTTAAAACGTTATTTCAAATCCTGCTGAACCCTGGGATCATGCAGAAGCTTTTCAATCTTGTCCACTTCCGCAAACGTATCGTCAACGCGAAAAACTATTTCCGGCACATAACGCAGATTGGTATTGCGGCCGATGCTCTTGCGAAAATGTCCTGCCGCCAGCGTAAGCCCCTCAAAGACCTCTTTCAGATGTTCTCCGTTCAACGTCATGATATACACGTTGCAATATTTCAAATCCGGCGAAACCCGAACCTTGGTTATAGTCACCATGGTATCAATATCCTGAAGATTACGCACTTCGCCGCGTTCAATCTCGGAAGAGATAATCCGGCGGATTTCCTGCCCGACCCTGAGTTGTCTTTGTGATGGTTCTTTATTATTCGGCATATTTTTTCACCTTTTATATTAAAGCAACACTATGAAAGTTTGGATAGTGGAATTTATAGAGTGATTTCTAGGTGTGATAAAAATTCTAGTGTACACAGAAGTACATGAATTTTTATCAGCACCGTAAAATTGCTCTAAAAAACCACTAAACGAACTTTCTAAAGTTTTGCGGCGATTTCCTCTATCTCATAACACTCAATAAAGTCACCCTTTTGAATGTCATTGTAGTTTTCAAAACTCATTCCGCATTCATAACCTTCGCGAACTTCCTTGACGTCCTCTTTAAAGCGTTTCAACTGGCCGAGAGAACCATCATGGATAACCACGTTGTCGCGCAGCAGGCGGACTTTGGCGCCGCGGCGAACCAGACCTTCGGTAACCATACATCCCGCCACCTTGCCGACGCCGGTAATGTTATAAACTTCGCGAATTTCGGCATAACCGAGCAGTTTTTCCTTAAGCTCGGGAGAAAGCATACCTTCCAGCCCCTTCTTAACGTCATCGGCAACGTCATAAATAATCGAATAATACTTGATTTCGACACCGTCGCGGCGGGCCACATCGCGAGCCTGCGGAATGGCGCGGACGTTAAAACCGATAATTAGCGCATTGGAAGCCTTCGCCAGTGAAATGTCCGATTCGGAAATCGGTCCGACCGCCGAGTGCAGAATCTGTACGTCCACCTCATCGGTAGAAAGCTTGTTCAGCGTTCCCTCCAGCGCCTCAATCGAACCCTGAACGTCTGCCTTGATAATAATCGGCAGGTGTTTGGATTCGCCGGACTTAATCTTATCAAGCATCTGTTCCATCGCCGACTTCGCCGATTTTACGATTTTGGCGTCACGTTCTTTGCGGATGCGGTAATTGGTAACCTGTTTAGCCTGCGTCTCATCGGCAACCACAATAAAGTCGTCACCTGCGGCAGGCGTGCCTTGCAGCCCCAAGACCTCAACCGGCGTCGCGGGACCGGCTTCAAAAATCTTTTTGCCGTTCTCGTTAAACATGGCGCGAACACGTCCCCACTCTTTGCCCGCAATGATAATATCGCCGATTTTCAGAGTGCCTTTCTGTACCAGAACCGTCGCCACTGAACCGCGTCCTTTTTCCATTTTGGCTTCAACCACGGCGCCTTCGGCTGCCCGATTCGGGTTGGCCTTAAGATCCAAAATTTCGGCCTGCAGCAAAATCGCTTCCACCAGTTTGTCGATATTGATGCGCTTTTTGGCGGAAACTTCGGCGCACAAACTGTCGCCGCCCATTTCCTCAACCGCGATTCCGTGCTGCAGCAAAGCAGTTTTGACTTTCATCGGATCCGCACCCGGCAGGTCGATTTTGTTAATCGCAACCACGATCGGAACTTCTGCCGCCTGCGCATGGCGGATAGCCTCAATCGTTTGCGGCATAATGCCGTCGTTGGCCGCAACCACCAAAACCACAATGTCGGTTACCTTGGCGCCGCGGGCACGCATTTCCGAGAAAGCTTCGTGTCCCGGCGTATCAATGAAAGTAATCTTGTCTCCGGTCGGAACCGTAATCTGATAAGCGCCGATATGCTGAGTAATGCCGCCGGCCTCCTTAGCCGCAACGTTGGTCTCGCGCAAAGCGTCCAGCAGCGAGGTCTTGCCGTGGTCAACGTGTCCCATAACCGTCACCACCGGAGCTCTCGGCAGCAAGTCTTCGGGTTTGTCCTCATTGCCGCCCAGCCCCAGTTCAACGTCGCTGTCAGCCACGCGTTTGAACTTATGTCCGAGCTCTTCGACCACGATCTGCGCCGTATCGGCGTCAATCGGCTGGTTAATCGTCGCCATAACGCCCAGCGACATCAGTTTCTTAATCACGTCAGCGCCCTTCTCGGCCATACGGTTGGCCAGTTCCTGAACGGTAATCACTTCGGGAATAACCACCTCGCGGATAATCTTTTCCTGCGGCTGCTGTTGAACCGGCTGCGGTTTGGGCTGCTTTTTCTTATAGCGTCTGCGGCCGCCGAAACCATAATCGTCATCATCGTCGTCGCCGCCCATAATGCTGTGAACATTGAACTTTCCGCCGCGTTTCGGCTGTTCGAAACTGCGCTTCATAACCTTTTTGCGGTCTTGCTCAAACGAGTCTTCTCTGGCGGAAACGGTTTTGGACTTATGACGAATGTCCTCGTCATCGTCTTCTTCGTCAAAGTCTTTGGTCTTTTTCTCTTTAAGCTTTTCCTTGCCGTAGTTTTTATCATCGGCAGACGGCGCCGGCACAAAGGTATCTTTGCTTTTTGCCGCTTGTTTGACTTCTTCGGCCGCGGCTTTTATATTCTCCAAAGCGGCTGCCTCTTCTTCCCGGCGGCGTTTTTCCTCTTCCTGCTGTTTTTGACGCAGGGCGGCTTTTTCTTCCTCTTCCTGACGGCGTCTGGCCTCATGTTCCTTGGCTTCGGCAATCAGACGCAGCTTGGCGGCCGTCGCATCGTCAATCTCAACCTTAGGCTCTGCGACCGCGGCCGGATTGATAACCCGTTTTTTGCGCACTTCCACCTGCACGACTTTTTTACCTTCGCTGCCGACCGGCTTTTTGTCACCGAGCTTGAGCGTCAGGGTCGATTTTCCCGATAATGTTAGTTTATTTTTTGCATTATCTTCTGTCATTATAATTCCTTCTCTTTACTCTCTGTCTTTTTTAAGAATTTAAAAAGTTCTCATACCTTGAAAACTCATTGCGGACTGCTTTTGCCATTTCGCCTTTCAAAAAAGCGGCATGAACCGTATTTACCTTATTTAATGCCTTATCCAACTCCTCAATTTCATAAGTTCTGAAAACTTCCAAATCCTTTGCCAGCAGCATAATCCGGTTATGACCGTCCGCACCGGCGTCTTTTGCCTCCAAGACAAAGGCAACTTTGCCTTTCTTGACCGCTTCGCTGACTTTCTCAAAACCGGTAATCAAAACACCGGCCTTGCGAGCCAGGGAAACGGCGTCCAAACCTCTTTTGCGCAGCAGTTCCTCAACGGTCTGCACCAGAGAAGCGTCAACCTTCACGGCTTTCTTAAAAGCCCTGGAGAAAAGATTTTTGTCAACGGCGGTTTGCAGGGTCGTTTTGGAACATTTGACCCACACCCCGCGCCCCGGCAGTTTTTTCTTAAAATCGGGAACAACCTGCCCGTCGGGCGCTGCCGTGAAGCGAAGAAGCTCATCCTTCTCCGTAACTTCACCGCAAACAATACACTTTCTTTCCTCCGCAGCACTCATCTTTATTACTCGGCGTCTCCGTTTGCCGGCTGTTCATCTTCGCCTTCAAACCAGTGTGCACGCGCAGCCATGATGATTTTGTTGGCCTCGACTACCGAAATGGTGTTTTCACCGAGAATTTCAATCAGTTCATCGGTTGCAAGGTCGCCCAAATCATCAACCGTTTTGACCCCGGCATTGGCCAAAGTCAAAATCATGTCACGGTCCAGACCTTCAATCTCCTGGATTTTGTCGTCAATACCCAAAGATTTGCTCTTCTCTTCAAATTCTTTGTTGCGTTTTTCGACAAAAGCTTTGGCGCGGGCTTGCAGCTCTTTGGCAACGTCTTCGTCAAAACCTTCGATCTCCGCCAGTTCGGACAACGGAACCAAAGCCACTTCGTCAACATTTGAGAAACCTTCGGCAATCAGCAGATGCGCAATCATTTCGTCAACGTCCAAAGCTTCCATAAAGCGCTGCGAACGGACTTTGTTTTCATTGGAGCGGCGCTCCTGTTCCTGCTCTTCGGTCAAGACGTCAATGTCACAGCCGATAAGCTGGGAAGCCAGTTTGACATTTTGGCCGCGGCGGCCGATGGCAATAGAGAACTGCTCTTGCGGAACCACAACTTCAATACGGTTGTTTTCTTCATCCAAAACCACCTTGGTAACCTCAGCCGGAGCCAGCGCCGCCACAATAAACTGCGCTTTGTCTTCCGAATAGGGAACGATATCGATTTTTTCGCCCTGCAGCTCGGTAACCACCGCCTGAACGCGAATGCCGCGCAGACCGACGCAGGCACCGACCGCATCGACGGTCACGTCATCGGTTTTAACCGCAATCTTGGCCTTGGAGCCCGGATCGCGGGAAACGGCAACGATTTTGACAATGCCGTCATAAATTTCCGGAACTTCGGAAGTAAACAGCTTGGCCAAAAACTCAGGACAGGTGCGTGACAGGAAAATCTGCGGTCCTTTGTTCTCCTTGCGGACTTCCAGAACATAAGCGCGAACCCGGTCGCCGTTTTTGAACTTTTCTCTCGGAATGATTTCGTCACGGCGCAAAACCGCTTCGGCCTTGCCGATATCCAAAACCACATTGCCGAACTCAACGCGTTTGACCGTACCGTTGACAATCGTGCCGACCTTTTCCTTGTATTCTTCATACTGTTTGTTGCGTTCGGCATCGCGAACCTTCTGAACAATAACCTGCTTGGCGGTTTGGGCGGCAATGCGGCCGAAGTCGATCGGCGGCAGATTGTCGATAATAAATTCGCCGGCTTTGATGTTCTTATCATAAGCTTTTGCCTGAGCCAAAGTCATCTGCGTAACCTCGTTCTCGACCTGGTCTTCGGATTCGACAACCTCGCGGTAACGGGCCAGAGTAATGGCGCCGGTTTTGCGGTCAATATGCGCGCGGATATCATGTTCAAAACCGTATTTTGAACGTCCGGCTTTCTGAATGGCAATTTCCATCGCTTCCAACACGTCGTCGCGCTCAATGTTTTTTTCGCGGGCCACCGTATCGGCAACTAAGATAATTTCAGGTCTTGGCATACTTTCGATATTTTGCATTTTTAGTCCTCTGATTAATTATTTTATTAAACTATTCTTCAATTTCAACAGGTTCGTCATCGGCATGAGCCGCCATATATTCCGCCAGCAGCTCATCTGTCAAAACAATTTTGGCTTTGCTTATTTCGGCAAACGGAATCACATATTCCTGACCGTCCATATTGACCGTAATGTTATTTTCATCGTCAACAACAAGCGTTTTTCCCTTAAAACGTTTGCGGCCGGAAACTTCCGTACTTGTCTCGATTTTGGTTTCATAGCCCAGAAAACGTTTAAAATGTTCGGGCTTGGTCAAAGGCCGGTCCAGTCCCGGAGAACTGACTTCCAGAGAATACTGGTCGTTAATCGGATCCTTTTCATCCATGACCTCGGAAATTTTGCGGCTGACCGTAGCACAGTCGTCAACCGTAATATCTTTGCCGTCCTTGCGGTCAATCATAATCTGCAGGGTCGGGTTTTTCTGGCCGATTGTCATAATCCGCACCATCTCATAACCCAAGCCTTCGATAACCGGCTCTAACAAATCTTGTAACTGGTGTTTAACCTGCATATCCTGTTTCCTTACGAAAGAAGCGGGGTTTCTGACCCCGCCTCATCTAATATTATCAATTCTGTAAAGACATATAACAGAAAACTTTTTAAAAATCCAGCATTTTTTTATCTGTTAACCGGGCAAATTATTCACCGTTCCCGCATCAGATACCCCGCCGGACAGATTTTCTCTAACCGTCTTCCAAATGCAGCAGCACCGACACCGATATCAGCGTCGCAATCAGGGTCGGCGTCCATACCGCCAAAACGCCGGGAATGGTGCCGTTCAGACCAAAGGCATAAATCAGCTGCGAAAGGAAATAAACCAGAAAACCGGTAGAAATGCCGCCCACGATCAAATACATGACACCGCCGCGCCGGTTGTTCGGGCGCAGGGCAAAAACAGCCGCCACCAAGACCATGGCGCACAGCAAAAAGGGAGAAACCAGCAGCGACAGATAACGCAGCTTATGCTTTTGTGCCGAGAAGCCGGACATTTCGTAAAAGCGAATTGTTCCCGGCAAATCCCAGAAAGAAATGGCCTCGGGTTCAATAAAGTTTTCCTTAATGCGGTCAACCGTCAGTGCCGTCTTATATTCCAGATGATTTAATATCTGGGTCGGTTTGCCGGCCTCATATATCTTAAGGTCTTTCAAATCAAAATAACCGTCCTTCAGCGTTGCGGCAAAAGCTTCGATTCGGCGCTCCGGCTGCGACTTGCGATTCATCTCCAAAATGGAAACGTCGCGCAGAAACAGGGAACCGTCGTTCTCCTGCCGGGCAGATTTGGCCTGCATTACCTGAAACGTATTTTCGTTAACCGCCTCCCTTGTCCACAAACCGCGCTCGGAAAACAGCACAGCATTCGGATTCCGCGTGTCAAAACGATAATCCAGCGTTTCATACAGCTCATACATTCTGGCGGCAATCGGATTGACCAACGCCACATTCAGCGCGCCCAGCACAAAAACCGTCGCCAGCACCGGCGTCATAAAACCCCAGATGGAAACGCCGGCCGCGCGGATAATGACAAACTCGTTGGTCTTGCTGACTTTCCAAAAAGTCGTCATTGCCGCAATCATCATCACAAACGGGAAAATCATATCCAGCGTCCGGGGCATTTTGGTCACGGCAATTTCCAGCAGAAACCAGAAAGACACGTCATCGCGTCCCGAAGCCTTGCGCAGCAGTTCCACCATTTCAAACAGCAGCACCACGCCCAATACCATCAGCAGTACGGCAAAAAAATTAAAAATTATCTGCTTGGACAGATATCTTCCCAAAATTGAATTCGGCTTCATTTCACATTCTTTTTTCGGTTAATCTTGCGCTTAACTTAGCCCAGCAAAAACAATTAGGCAATCAGTTTTTCAAATTTTCCGACAGCAGCCGCTTTTCGGCTTCCGGCAGATGCTGCCTGGCCTCAATTACTTCTTTGCGGATTTTCTGCGTACGTGAAAAAAGTTCGAACAACTTGTCGCCTTCGTTCCAGCGGATATTCCGTTCCAGCGCGATCAAATCTTCGACAAAGCGCTGTATCAGTTCCAGAACCGTTGTTTTGTTATTGAGCAGAATGTCACGCCACATGGTCGGATCGGAACCGGCAATGCGTGTAAAATCACGAAAACCCGACGCGGAATATTTAATAATCTCCTGCTGCTCATATCCTTCCAGATCAGCTACCGTTCCCACGATCGAAAAAGCAATCAGATGCGGCAGATGCGACACTGCCGCCATAACCTTGTCATGATGCTCGGGTGACATGGTTTCGATTCGCATTTTGGCGGACCGCCACATGGCGCTGACTTTCTCAATTGCCTCCGGCGTTGAGCGCGACGACGGTGTCAGGATACACCAGCGGTCGGCAAACAATTCGTAAAACCCGGCTTCCGGTCCTGATTTTTCCGTACCCGCCACCGGATGTCCGGCCACAACAATTACGCCGTTGTCATAAGGCAGATTGCTTTCGATTTCCTGCAGGGAATATTTTTTAACCGATCCCACGTCGGTAACAATCGCACCGACTTTCAAATGCGGCGCAATCTCGCGGGTAATGGCACCATACGCACCGACCGGCGTCGACAAGACCACCAGATCCGCGTCTTTGGCCGCCTCGGCCGCACTCCCGGCGCAGGCGTCGACAATTCCGAGTTCCAGAGCTTTTTCCATATAACCGCGATTAGCGTCGAAACAGACCAGCTTTGCCGCCAGCCCGTCGTTCTTAATCACTCTTGCCAAAGAAGAACCGATCAGGCCGATTCCGATAATAGCAACTTTATCAAACAACATATCAGCCATCGTCATATCATCATCGACAAATATTTATCCACCCCGTCGGGAATGATAACCACAATGTTTTTTCCCTTAAACTCGGGCCGCTGGCCGATTTTTACCGCCGCAGCCAGCGCCGCGCCGGCAGAAATTCCTGCGCTCAAACCTTCCAGCGCACCGACTTCGTTTGACATCTCAAGAGCTTCTTCGTTGCTGACGTCCACAACTTCGCTGACCAGCGATTTGTCATAAAAAGGCGGCACAAAGTTTGCACCGATGCCCGGAATCTTATGCGGTCCCGGTTGTCCGCCGTTCAAAACCGGACTGGCAGCGGGTTCGACCGCCACGACATAAAGATCGGGATTATTGGTTTTCAGGGTCGAGGCAATGCCGGTCAGAGTGCCGGAAGTTCCCACCGCGCTGACCAAGACGTCAACATCGCCGCCGGTGTCTTCCAAAATCTCAATGCTGGTGCCGAAACGGTGTGCATCCGGATTAGCCTCGTTTTCAAACTGGCGCAGCAGAATCACGTTGGGATTTTTCTGGGCCAGTATATCCGCCTTGGCAATCGCGCCTTTCATTCCGTCTTCGGCCGGCGTCAAAATCACTTCCGCGCCGAAATGCTCCATCAGCATAATCCGTTCCTTGGTCATATTTTCCGGCATGGTAATCACCAGTTTATAGCCTTTGGCCGCACAAATACCGGCCAGACCGATGCCCGTATTGCCGCTGGTCGCCTCCACAAAAACCGTATCGTTGTTAATCTGTTTGTTTTCTTCGGCTTTTTCAATCATCTTCAAAGCAACGCGGTCTTTAACCGACCCCAGCGGATTAAGAAACTCGCATTTGGCCAGCAGGTGCGCTTTTACCTTGTGCTTCTTGGCCAGCTTAGAAAGCCTGACCATTGGCGTTTTGCCGACAAGTTCGGCGACGGAATTGTAAATGTTCTTCATTTTGTGCCTCTAAAATGTTCATAAAGGTCAATTAAATCTTTAATTAATCTCAAGTCTTAGCTACTATTAACATAAGTTTTAAAAACATAAAATAAAGAAATGAACAAATACCTAAAATTAATTTTTGGTTCTGCAATTATGCTCTCCGTATCGCTGCCGGCTTACGCCGCCAGTTTGGATGAACTTTATCGCGAAATCATCCGCGACGACAATCAGGGCTATCTGCCGATTTTTGTAAAAAACCGCAATCAGCCCGAACTTTTGTTCGAAGACGAACTGAAGTCCGTTATGCCGCAGCCGGCCGGAATCAAAAAAAATCAGACCATCAACCTCATTGACGAACGGCAGATAAAAGAACAGGCGCGGCTGGCAGCCGTAAAAAAATGGGAAGACACCGTCAGAGCCGTTAAAGAAAACCGCGTAACGCCGGTTGAACTGGAAGAAATCAACAAACACGTTGCAGACAACGATGCCCGGGCGGTAGAAATTTTAGCTTGGATGAACGCCCGCGGCGTCGGTGTGCGTCAAAACCTGATCGAGGCGTTTAACCTCTACCGCCACGCTGCCGAACTCGGCGTTCCCGGCGCCAACAAAAACGCGGCTCTGGTTTATCGTTCCATGAGCCGCCTGCAAAGGGAATCCCTGTCCGAACTGACCCGTTAGTCCTGTTTGAACAAAGCCTGCACCGCCTGCCAGTGCGTATAATTCACCTTGTTTTTTCCCGAAAAGATATCTTCGACCGCTACCCAGGCTGCAGTGCCGTTCTCCGGCGTTTTCCACGGCTCGACGCCGGTGTCGAAACCGTAAGAAGAAGCATCGTAGACGATAAATGTCATGTCATAAACGCAATACTCGCCGAAAGGCCGCGCGTCATCGGCAAAATAATTTATCTCCTGATGAAACTCTTTTGTTCCGTAATCCAACATAAATTCAATGCCTGTTTCTTCATAAAGCTTGCGAAACAGACATTTGCGGAAATCTTCGCGCCTTGAAACCGAACCGCCGGGAAACTCCGGCACATCGACTTGCGGCGGATAAGTGACCAGCACCTTGCCGTCCTTAAGCAAAATGGCAAAATACCCCTTCTGCCTGACCGGAATCACATTGTCGGCATATTTGGGCTTGCCGGTACGGTCATAAAAAACGTCACTCATCCCCGTTGACTTCCTTGACCAGTTCATGAACAAAACGTTTCAGCCCTACCTGACGCACGCGTTTCATTCTTTCCCCGGAAATAATTTTCTGTACTTTGGTTACGGTTTCTTCAATGTCGACATTGACAATAACATAATCAAATTCGTCCCAATGGCTCATCTTGTCCAAAATCAAAGCCATGCGTTTGTCAATCAGCTCCTTGCTGTCGGTACCGCGATTTTCCAGACGCTGGCGCAACTCCTTAATCGAAGGCGGCAGCAGATAAATCGTCACCACGTCGTCCTTGGCTTTCTCTTTCATCTGACGGGCGCCGAGCCAGTCCATGTCAAACAACACATCCTGCCCCACATTGATAAAGCTGTCGACTTCCGAACGCAGCGTGCCGTAACGGTCGCCGTATTGGGAATCTACATGCTCGTAAAAGGCGTCCTGAGCCAAAAACTCGTCATACTGCTCATTGGTAACGAAATAATAGTCCACGCCTTCTTTTTCCGTCGGCCGGGGCTTGCGTGTCGTTACCGAAACCGAAAACTTAATGTTCGGATCCCGTTTCAGAATTTCCTTGGCAATGGTGCCTTTGCCGGTTCCCGACGGTCCCTCGATGACAAACATAGCGCCGCGGCGGACTTTCTTTAAACGGTCAATAATATTATTCATTCTTCCCCCTTTGTTATTCAATATTCTGCACTTGTTCTCTAAACTGCTCAATCAGGGTCTTCAAAGACATTCCCAAATTGGTCAGGTCAATTTCGCTGGACTTGGAGCAGGTCGTGTTGGCTTCGCGGTTAAGTTCCTGACACAAAAAATCAAGCCTTCTGCCTACGGCTTCGCCTGAGTTAAGCAGATTTTGCGCCGTTACCAGATGGGCTTTCAGCCGGTCGATTTCCTCCCGAATATCCGCTTTTGCCACATACAAGGCCACTTCCTGAGCCAGACGTTCTTCAGAAATCTGGTTGGAAGGCTCCAGCAGAGAGGCTATTTGCGCCAACAGTTTTTCTTTAAGCCTTTCCGGCTGGCTTTCTGCGATTCCCTCAACTTTTGCGACTATATTAGCAATTTTATCCAGAATATCAAGCAGCGCGGCCTTCATTTTTTCGCCTTCGGCCTGCCGGTCATGCTGCAAACGACGGCATCCTTCTTCAAAACTTTCCAGCAAAGCCCCGGCCAATGCCTGATTTTCCGCCTCATTAAGCTCGGCGCCGTCGGCTTCGTAAACGCCGCGCAGCGATAACAGTTCGCCGACCGACGGCTTCTGCAGTTTGTCGGGAAAACTCTCATACAGTTCTATCGCCTTAATCGTCAGTTTCTGCAAAAGGGCATCGTCAATTTTAGCCTCGGTGCTGCTGCCGACAGCCTCCAAATCCAGATAAACGCTGAAACTGCCCCGCGCAAAATATCTGGCGGCAATGTTCTTCAACGGCATTCCCATCAGCCCGTCAAACGCCTGCGGCAACTTGGCCTTAATGTCCAGAGCCTTGCCGTTAACGCTTTTTATTTCCCAAAACCAGCCGAAACTTTTGGTTTCGAAAGCCTTTTCTCCGTTTTGCCGGGCAAACCCCGTCATGCTGGATATTGTCAAAATAACTCTCCTTAAACTTTTTTTTAGCATTTTTCGCTATTATAAGCGGCAATCGTTAAAAAGTTTTTACTTCAAGGAAAGAATAATGGCCCAACGCAACCAAAACATTCTGATTACCGGCGCAACCTCCGGCATTGGCGAGGCTCTGGCGCTGCACTACGCCGGCACCGTCGCAAAAAACCTGTTCATCTGCGGACGCAACGAAGACCGTCTTAAAATCGTTGCCGCCAAATGCGAAAAATTAGGCACGGTGGTTTTTCCCCGCATTATAGACGTTACCGATCGCCGGACCGCGGAAGACTGGATTCGCGAATGCGACAAAACCGCCAAACTTAATTTGGTCATTGCCAACGCCGGCATCGGCACCGTTAACGAAGACACCGATTCGGTTTACCGGACCTTTGCCACCAACGTCAACGGCGTTTTAAACACTGTCCTGCCGACAATCGACATCTATCAAAATCGCATCAGCGCTCAAAACGACGGCATGAGCTCGCTGGACAAGTTTATTTCTCAAAAGAAAAAGCAGAAAAAAGCTTTTTACGTTCCGTTTTGGGACCGCATCCGCTTTGGCAGATCCGGCGTCGAATTCTTTCACGAAGACAACCGCAGCATTGCCATTGTCAGTTCCATGGCCGGCTATCACGGCCTGCCGACCTGCCCGGCCTACAGCGCCAGCAAAGCCTGCGTCAAAGCCTGGGGAGAAGCCCTGCGTCCCAGACTGAAGAAAAACGGCATCAAAGTCAGCGTCATCTGCCCTGGCTTTGTCCGTTCGCGCATTACCGACCAAAACACCTGTCCGATGCCGTTTTTCATGGAGGCGGAACAGGCCGCTGCCATCATTGCCCGGGGCATCGCCGAAAATAAAGGCATTATTGCTTTCCCCTGGCAGCTTCGCCTCGCAGTCTGGCTGGTGTCCGTATTGCCCAATTGCCTGAGCGACTGGATATATTCCAAACTTCCGAACAAGGCCTGAATTAAAAAGCGGCGTTTTTAAACGCCGCTTTTTTTCATTTAGATAAAAAATCCGTTACCAAATCATACAACTGCCGACGGCTTTGTTCGGTCGTAAAATTATGTCCCCCGTCAGAGATTACGCCCAGAGACTTTTTCGTTTGAAGCGCATCATAAAGCTCCTTCACATCTTTAGGCTCAATAACGTTGTCGTCTTCCGCCGTAACCAGCAGGACTTTTGCCCTGATATCCTTTGCCAGCCGCAAAGAATCATAATTCTTGGCCTGTTCGACCACTTCATAAGGAATGACGGCCGCCCGGTAATCATAATGCCCGTTTCTTTTCCAGTTTCTGCAAAAATCAGGCATATTGGCCATGCAGCTCTCTTCCCATCTTTTTCCGCTGACGACCGGCGTTACCGGAACTGCATAATCAACCGCGGAAGGATTTTCGGCGGCATATTGCAACACGGAAGCCCCGCCCAGAGAATGGCCGGCCAAAGCAAACGGCTCACTGTAAAAGCTTTGATTTTGGGCCCAGCCGATAACCGTTTTCAAATCGTCTTCAAAAGCCGATAACCTGACATTGATTACATCGCCGTCGCTTTTGCCCAGAGAATATCTGCTGTCAAAGGTTATAACCGTATAACCCTTATCCCGAAAAGCCTTTTTCACCGTCTGCACGGCGGGATGCTCCATATTAGAGGCCAGACCGTGCTGAATAACAGCCAGTTTTTTATTGTCGGCATTTTCATTACCTTCAATCTGCAAATAAATTGTTTCTTTCTGCGCATTTTCAATCCAAACTTCCCGCGGTTGACCGTCTTTGCCGCAAGACGCCAGAAACAAAACCAACAAAACGACGCAAAGTTTTTTCATAATCTTTTCACCTCTTCGCAATTCAGGGCGGAACCTACGCTCAGTTCTGCACGTTTTTATATTTCCGCTGCAAATAGACCAGCAGCAACAGTCCGGGCACCGCCATCAGCGTCGTAATCACAAAAAAACTGCTCCAGCCGACAAACTTCACCAACACGCCGGAAGTCGAAGCCAGCAAATCGCGCGCCAGCGACATAAACGAAGACAGCAGCGCATACTGGGTTGCGGTATAAGCCACGTTGCACAGCGAGGAAATATAGGCCACAAAGGCCGTGGTGCTCATGCCGCCGGCCAGATTATCCAGCGAAACCGTCACCATCAACATATACAGATCATTGCCGGCATGAGCCTGAACCACGTACATCAGCGTCGTCAGTCCCTGCAAAATACTGCCGATATAAAGGCCTTTCAGCAATCCCAGCCGGTTGACCATCACCCCGCCGGCAATACCGCCCAAAATAGTCGCACCCATTCCGTAAAACTTGGTAACAAAAGCAATTTCGGCTTTGGTAAACCCCATAGCATCATAAAACGGCATCGTCATCGGCACCATATAGGCATCGCACAGTTTGTAAACCATTATAAACAGCAAAATCCAAATCCAGCCGCTGCGCTTGACGAAATCGGCCACCGGACTCTTGACCGCCGTCTGCCAGAAGTTCTTCAGCCGCGACGGCCATGATCCCTTAAACGGAGCACCGCATTTTTTGCAGTTCTTCGGCTCCCTCGAACACAAAACCGTCACCATGCCGACCACTGCGCCCAGCGCCATAACCGCATAAACCTCATGCCAGCTCAAAACCGTCGCCAGCAGCAGTGCCACGGCGCCGGAAAAAATTGATCCCAGACGATAACCCAGAATAAATATGGCGGTTCCGGCAGCCTGCTCTTCCGTATCAAAACTCTCCACGCGGTAGGCATCCAAAACAATATCCTGTGTTGCCGAAGCGATTAAAGTCAGAAAAGCCAGAAACATCAGCAGATAAACTGCCTGCGACGGATCAACCAGCGACATCCCCAAAATGGCGGCCAGCAGCAAAAGCTGCGAAAAAACCGCCCAGCCGCGGCGGCGGCCCAAACGCTCAAAAAACGGCAGACGAATGCGGTCAACCACCGGCGACCACAGCCATTTGAAGCTGTACGGCGTTTTCACCAGCGAAAACAACGCGATCATCTCCAGACTGATACCGCTGTCCGTCAGCCACAGCGCCAGTGTTCCGCTGACCAGCAAAAAGGGAAAACCGCTGGCAAAACCCAGCCCGGTCATTGTCAGCATCCGCCGGTCGTAATATACCCGTGCCGCTTGCAGCCAATTTTTTAACATGCCAATTTCCTGTTTCTAAAAATCTTGTGATTAATTCTAAATAAAATGTATTAAATAAACGATAATTTTTGCATTCTGTATGGCGAAGCGGTTTTACCACACAAAACCACAACATATAGTAAATAGCAACAGTATAAACACACCATATTGTAGGAATAGTTTATAATGGAAAATCAAAAAATCACCAAGAGAAACGGTGCTGAAGCGGCCTTTGACCAGGCTAAAATCACGGCTACCGTCGAGCGCGCTCTCGCCGGATTCGAACTTGATAAAAACAAACTTTTGGAAACGATTCCGAACTTTTTTAAAAACGGTATGCCGGCTTCCGAAATCAACAAGGCTCTTATCCTAAACGCGTTGAATCTGACCTCGGTTCTGGAACCCGACTGGAAGAACGCCGCCGGCCGCCTGCGCCTTTTCGACTTGTATAAAGATGTTAAAAACGACCGCCGCACCAATCAGGCCGTTCCCTACGACTATGAAAAGTTCTTGGATTTTGCCGTCGCCAACGGCGTATATGACCCCGTCATCACCGAAAAATACAATCCCGAAGAAATAAAACAGGCCGCATCATTCATCAACCCGGCTTTTGATTTGGTCTATGATTATGCCGGCATCAATCTGCTCATTAAACGCTACCTTTGCGAATTCGGCGACCGCATTGTCGAGCTGCCGCAGGAAATGTTCCTGACTATTGCTCTGCTGATTGAGCAAAACGAAGATCGCAGCATTCGCATGAGTCAGGTCAAAGACACTTATGAAAAACTTGCCGACCGCAAAATCTCGCTCGGCACACCGCTGCTGATGAACCTGCGCCGACCCAACGGCAACCTGAGTTCCTGTTTCATTACTGTTATGGACGACAACCGCGATTCGATTTTTTACGTTATCGACCAGATTTCCGCCATATCCAAATTCGGCGGCGGGGTTGGCGTCAACATCTCGCGCGTTCGCTGCAAAGGCGCCCGTATCAAAGGCATCAAAAATTCTTCCGGCGGCGTCATTCCCTGGATTCGCATTATCAACGACACCGCCGTGGCCGTCAACCAGCAGGGCAAACGCAAAGGCGCCGTTACCGTATCTCTGGATATGTGGCATCTGGACATTGAAAACTTTCTTGAACTCCGTACCGAAAACGGCGACCAGCGCATGAAAGCTTATGACATTTTCCCTCAGGTCGTCATCCCCGATTTGTTTATGAAAAAAGTCGAAAACAACGAAAAATGGCTGTTGGTTGACCCGCACGAAGTCCGGGAAAAATACGGCCGAGAAATTGCCGACCTTTGGGGAGAAGAGTTTGAAAACCTTTATAATCAGCTTTATTTTGACGCGGGTTTCGGCAAACTTGAAATGTTTAAGTTTGTTGATGCCAAAGAGCTGTTAAAACGGCTGATGAAATCTCAGGTTGAAACCGGAATGCCTTACATTGCCTTCAAAGACACCCTGAACCGCTATAATCCCAACAAGCATGATGGCGTTATTGTCGGCACCAACCTCTGCACCGAATCTCACAGCAATGTCCGCCCGACCAAATTCAGCCCCAAACGCATTGAAGACGGTAAAATAATTTCTGAAGCCTATGACGGACTTGTACACGTCTGCAATCTGGTTTCCGTCAATCTTGCCAACATTGACGATGACCGGGAACTGGAAAGCGTTTGCCGCACCTCGGTTCGCATTCTGGACAACGCCATTGACTTCACCACCGTGCCGGTTCCCGAAGGCAGCCTGCATAATCAACGTTACCGCACCATCGGCATTGGCGCTATGGGACTGGCCGACATGCTTGCCAAAAACAACGTTCCCTATATCAACTCTGCCGACTTCGTAGACGATTTGTTTGAAAAAATGGCTATTTACAATATTCAGGCCAGCATTGACGCCGCGCAAAAAAAAGGAACTTTCGGCGCCTATGAAGGTTCGGATTGGAGCAAAGGCCTGATTTTCGGCAAACGCCAGATATGGTTCAACGCCAATTCCAAATATAAAGACCGCTGGAACAAAATTTTTGCCGACCTTGCCAAATACGGCATCCGCAACTCGCAGATATCCGCTATTGCGCCGAATACCAGTTCCTCTCTCATTCAGGGCTGCACCGCTTCGGTTCTGCCGATTTACAGCAAGTTCTTCGTCGAGACCCACGGCAAAGGCAGCATTCCGAACTGCCCGCCTTATATCCGTGACAAGTTTTGGTTTTATCAGGAAAACCGCAATATCGACCAACGCAAGATTATTGAAGTGATGTCCCGTATTAACAAATGGATAGACACCGGCATTTCCGTCGAACTGATGTATAATCTCAACCGCGACATCCGTGCCAAAGACATCTATGACACCATAATGGACGCCTGGAAAAAAGACATCAAAACCCTTTATTATACCCGCACCATTCAAAAAGACGGCTCTTCCGCCGCCAAGGAAGAATGTGTCAGCTGCGCCGGTTAAAAATCAACAGCAAAGGAAAATCAATGAACCGCAAAAAACTGTTTAATATTGAAGGAAACGATGACGTTCTGCAAAGAAAAATGATTGCCGGCAACGTCACCAACTTATTCAACCTCAACAACGTCAAATATCAGTGGGCCAACAAGCTTTACCGGCTGATGATGGAAAACTTCTGGATTCCCGAAAAAGTTTCTCTGTTTGACGACAAACGCGCTTACGATGAATTGACCCCTGCCGAACAAAACGCCTATGACGGCATTCTGTCTTTTCTGGTTTTTCTGGACAGCATCCAGACCAACAACCTGCCCAACATTTCCGACTATATTACCGCGCCGGAAGTCAATCTTATTCTGGCTATCCAAACTTATCAGGAAGCCGTGCATTCCCAAAGCTATGCCTATATCATCGAAAGCATTATTCCGGCCGAAAAGCGCGAAACAATCTATGACCGCTGGCGTGATGACAAAGTTCTGCTTGAACGCAACAAATATATTGCCGACATTTATCAAAAATTTGTCGATGACCGCAATGACGTTAATTTTGCCCGTGTTTTGGTGGCCAATTTCCTGTTGGAAGGTTTATATTTTTATAACGGTTTCAACTTCTTCTACAATCTGGCCGCAAGATCGTTAATGATCGGCACCGCCGACGAGATAAAATACATCAACCGCGATGAATTGACGCACTGCGTGATTTTCGCCAACATCATCAAAGAAATCCGCAAAGAACGGCCGCAGTTCTTCAATGACGACGAAATCTGCGAAATGTTCCGCAAGGCAACCGAACAGGAAATCGCCTGGAGCAATCATATTATCGGCGATCAGGTTCTGGGCATTACCCCGCAAACCATTGAACAATATACCAAGTTTATGGCCAACAAACGCCTGAAGGAAATCGGACTGGAACCGATTTACGAAGGCTTTGACGAAACCCCGTATAAAAACCTGGAAAAAATTTCTGACACCAACGGTGAAGGCAATGTAAAAGGAAACTTCTTCGAAGCCAATGTTTCCTCATACAACCAGTCAACCGCCGTCGAAGGCTGGGACGAAATTTAAAGACTGCAAGCAGATAAAAAAACACTCCCGAAAATCATCGGGAGTGTTTTTTTATCATTTGAAATGCATAATCATATCAATCGTGAGAAAAATAATAAGAAATAAGAAAACCGGCGAGCGGAATGTACATAAAAGGACATGACCGAGCCGGTTATCCGCAATTTCTGTATTAGTTTTCCGCAGAATGATATAATTTTGCCTGTTTGGCCGCATCGTCTTCGGTACGCGCTACGTTAACCAGAATGGTCTGGCTGACCTCCGGATGCAGATTGAGTTTAACTTCATAAACACCCAGATCTTTAATAGCGTTTTCCAGATATACCTGTTTGCGTTCAACGGCAAAACCGCTGGCTTTAACCGCGGCGGCAATATCACGGATGGTTACGGAACCGTACAACTGGCCGGTTTCGGCAGCCTGACGGATCAGAACCGCGCTGTAGCCTTTCAGGGATTCGGCAATCTTTGTCGCTTCGTCCAGCAGAGCCTTGTTGTGGGCTTCCAGTTCAGCCTTCTGTTTCTCATAATAAGCAACATTGGCTTCGGTTGCGCGCAGAGCTTTGCGGGTTGGCAGCAGGTAGTTGCGGGCATAACCGTTCTTTACGGTTACTTTGTCGCCCATTTTACCGAGTTTTTCTACATGTTCTAAAAGAATTACTTCCATTTTTCCACTCCCTATTAATCAGCAACAAAAGGAAGAAGAGCAATGTAGCGGGCACGTTTGATCGCTTTTGCCAATTCTCTTTGTTTTTTTGCAGAAACAGCTGTAATGCGGCTGGGGATGATTTTACCTTTCTCGGAAATATAACGGGAAAGAAGCTTAACATCCTTATAATCGATGGTCAGACCGTCTTCGCCTGAAAACGGGCACGCTTTTTTTCTTCTAAAGAATACTTGTTTAGCCATGTTTTCTGCTCCTATTCTTCAACGGCTTCGGAATTGCTGGAAGAACCGGCAGGTTCTTTGCTCAATTCGTCAACTTTGATGGTCATGTAACGAATGATGTCTTCGTTAAATCTCATTTGTCTTTCATATTCGGCAACAGCGGCAGCCGGTGCGGAAATATTCAAAACGACATAGTAGCCTTTGCGGTTTTTCTTAACACGGTAAGCAAGGTTTTTCAAACCCCAGTTGTCAGCTCTGACAACTTCGCCGCCGTTGTTGGCGATGACGTTGGTCAAATCGGAAACAATATTGTTTACCTGAGACTGACCGAGGTCCTGACGTGCAATCAGCACGCTCTCGTAAAATGACATTATATAAATCTCCTTATGGATTCTCAACAAATGGCCCGCCTGCGGGCCGGTTAATGTATAGCCTCCGGTCTCTGCCGGAAGCAAGGGACGGTCGCCACTATATACCAAAACTTTATTTTTGCAAGTATTTTTTAGGTTTTGACGCGGTTTGACGTCGATTCTTTATATAATTTTAATCTTTTTAGGATAAGCTTGACCGTAAGTTACAACCACGATGGCTGAAAAAATGAACAAAAACAAGCTGATATTATCCTTTCTGCTGCTGTTCTCGCTTTGCGCCTGCGACACGCTCCGCAAAGAAGACTTTCCCGTACCGCTGCGCCCGCAGCGCACGGTTTACGGCAATGACCAAAACGCCATTGTCCTGCAAAACCTCACCAGCCGGGTTATCGCCACCTGCAAAAGAACCGAAGACGTTTCGGCCGAGGCCTGCGCCAAGGTTTTTGAATCCAAAGGATATGTCAGAATAACCGACATTCCCTACAAAACCGCCAACTACGATTTTTTGAAAACAGACACCTATCCGACCAGACGCTGGCGCGGCGGGGAAGACACCCCGAGGTGGTAGCCGATGCTCGCCAGAATAAACACCATAACCTTCAACGGATTGGAAATTTCAGACGTAGACCTGCAGGTGCAAATATCCTCAGGTCTTCCTGCTTTTACGATAGTGGGGCTTCCCGACAAGGCCGTGGCCGAAAGCCGGGAACGCGTCCGCGCCGCGCTGAACTCTCTGGGACTGAGCCTCCCGGCCAAACGCATCACCGTCAATCTTGCGCCGGCAGATCTGCTTAAAGAAGGTTCCCACTTTGACCTTCCGGTTGCCCTCGGCCTGCTGGTCGGCATGGGAATACTACCGCAAGAAGAGCTAAGCGGCTATATGGTTCTGGGCGAACTGGGCCTTGACGGCGCCGTCGTTCCGGTCAACGGCGTTTTGCCGGTAGCCATCCGCGCCAATGCCCGCAACATGGGGCTGATTTGTCCGGCGGCTCAGGGCGGAGAAGCGGTTTGGGCCGGATTGAAAGACGTTGTTGCTGCCGACAGCCTTTTATCGCTGATTAACCATTTCAAAGGCACGCAGGTCATTCCGGCGCCGGCAGCCGAAACTATGCCGAAAAAACTTTCCCTGCTCGACATGAAAGACGTCAAAGGCCAGGAAAGCGCCAAACGCGCTCTGGAAATTGCCGCCGCCGGCAGCCACAACCTGCTGATGGTAGGCCCTCCGGGTTCCGGAAAATCAATGCTTGCACAGCGCCTGATAACCATTCTGCCGCCGCTGACCGCGGAAGAAGCGCTTGAAACCAGCATGATTCATTCTGTCGCCGGCGAACTTAAAGACGGCAGAATTTCTTTTGAACGTCCGTTCAGAGATCCGCATCACTCGGCCTCCACCCCGGCTTTGGTCGGCGGCGGCCGCAAAGCCAGACCCGGCGAAATATCTCTGGCGCACAACGGCGTCCTGTTTTTGGACGAACTGCCCGAATTCAGTCGTCCGACACTGGAAGCTCTGCGCCAGCCTCTGGAAAACGGCAGCGTAACCATTTCGCGCGTCAACGCCCATACCGTCTATCCCGCCAAATTTCAGCTGGTCGCCGCCATGAATCCCTGCCGCTGCGGCCACCTGGGCAACCATGAGCTGGAATGCTCCCGCGCTCCGCACTGTGCCGAAGAATACCAAAGCAAAATCTCCGGTCCGCTGATGGACAGAATAGATATCCACATTGAGGTGCCGGCGGTCAGTCCCTGGGATCTGGCGGATGTCAGACAGGGGGAAAGCTCGGCCGATATATTGAAGCGCGTCGTCCGCGCCCGGGAAATCCAGGCCGAACGTTTTAAGCGTTTCGGCGCGCCGCGGCTGAAAACGAATTCCGAACTCAAAGGCGAACTTTTAGAAAAAATTGCCGAACTGGACAACGACGCTCAGGCGCTTTTAATCGCCTTTTCAGAGAAAAATCACCTCTCTGCGCGGGCTTATCACCGCACTTTGCGGTTAGCAAGAACAATTGCGGACTTGCAAAATGTACAAAAAATACTTAAACTGCACATTGCCGAAGCATTATCTTATCGCAGAATAATGCCTTTGAAACGTATTTAGGAGAAAAAACAATGAGAATTTTACGGTCTCTCAAATTAATGTTGATTCCGGCGCTGATTGTATCCTGCGCGGTCAGAAGCCCGGATCTGGTTCCCTGCATGTGTGACGGAACCGAAAAAACCTTAGGCTTATTCAACTGCATGTGCGAACCCGGCCGCAAAAAACCGGTCAAACGCGTTGCCTACATTCAAAACGAAGAAATGGTCAATCCTTCGGCTGACCAGATGAACGCTTACGGTTATCTGCACCGCTCCCGCAGCAATTATGCTCCCGTAAAACTTGAATACGTTGATTTCAGAATTCCCAAAGGCAGAAAATATGAAGGCTACAGCGACAAGCTCGGCAATTATCGTTTCAGAATCTTCGGCTGCCGCCGCTTTGACAAGAACGTATATTTGAATCAGGGCCGTGCGATGCAGAAGGACATGAAGTTCTTCGACATCTTCTTTGAGACCATGAACGACAATTATCCGGTTGTCGTCGAAAAAAGCAATCCTTATTATATGTATTCTGACAAAGCGCAGGCAGAATATATCTTAACGGCCGAAATCACCGACTATTTCATGAACGTCTGCGATGAATTCGACTGGAACAACGTCAAAAAGCAAAATCTCCGCACCGGCACCTCGGAAATGACCGTAACTTGGCGCCTGCTGGATTTAACCAAAGACAAAGTATATTGCAAAGGTACCACCACCGGCTACGGTGAAATGAAAGACGGCGAATACAAAGGCGAAACCCTGCTGGTTGAACGCGCCTTCGGCGACGCTCTGAGCAAACTGCCCGAAGTCGGCTGCTTCAACACCGAACTGGCCAAACGTGTCAAACCCGAAGAAATCGAAAAGCAGTTGGCCAAAGTTGAAGCCATTGAAAAATCGAAAGTAAACTTCAAAAACCAATACGAAGCCGAGTTGAACGGCGTCAATATGCTGCAAAGCTGCGGTTCGGGAGAAATCAATCCCAAAGAAAATGCCGACAGCTTCTCGCAGGTGGTTGCCACCGCTCCCGTTGCCGGCAGATACGAAGTCAGCGGCTATATTGACGAAAGCGGCAATGTTGTCGTTCTCGGAACCGAAAACACCGCCGGTCTCTGCAGCGTCGGCGGCGAAATAATCACCGGCTACATCAGCGAAGACGGTAAATTCGTACAATCGGCCACCGGCAAAGAATACAACATCACCGGTGCTATCAACAATATGTGCAAATTGACCGAAACCCGCGAGATTAAAGAAAACGGCGGTTTTTACGCTTACCTGAACAACATTGACGGCAACGGCGGAACTTCAGGAACCGGAATGAACGTTGCAGCCAAAGTCAGAGGCTACATTGACGAAAGCGGTAGTTTTGTCGCTCTGGCGGGAGACAGCAACTGCGGCATCAACGCCAACATCATTACCGGAAAAATCAACAAAGCCGGAAAATTCGTTGAAGACAACACTAACAAAGAATATCCGGTTTCAACCGTCATCACCGGTATGTGCAAAATCGAAAACAAAGACACCATTGCCGAAAAAGGCGGCGTCTATGCTTACTTCAACGGCATCAGCAGCCAGGGAGGAACTTCGGGCAACCACTACAAGGTCAAAGGCTACATTGACGAAAGCGGAAACTTTGTTGCCGTCGATTCTCAGGCTATTGCCAACAGCTGCCCGATTGACGGCAATTTCCACCCCGTATACGGCTATATTGATGAAAAAGGTGTATTCTATGCCGACGGTTCATCAATCACGGATCGCGGCGGTACCGGCGGACGCAGCTATAACGTTGCCGGTATGGTCAACGAAAGCTGCAAACTTGTTCCGTTGGCTGACATCGCCGAAAAAGGCGGCTTTTATGCATACTATACCAAAACCGACGACCGCGGCGGCACGTCAGGCAAATTCCGCGTCAACCGTTATGACGCCGACGGCTACGTAGACGAATACGGCGACTTCATTTTGCTGCCCAAAGGCCTGTCGCTTACGGCCTGCGCCAACCGCACCAAGATGCGCAAACTCTCGGGTTACATTGACCAAAGCGGCATATTCCACAGCAGCGGTTCCAATGTTTCAGAAAACGGCGGAGCCCGCGGCAAAGGCTATGCGGTCAGCGGTATCATTGACAGCAGCTGCCGAATGGTTACCAAATCCGAAATCAAGGAAAACGGCGGTTTCTATGCTTACTACAGCCAGACCGACGAAAGAAGCGGCACCACGTCCAAATTCAACGCCGGACAGAACAAATACCTGACCGGTCTGAAGATGAACGACAACTGCTCGGAAGTAAACATCGGCGAAAGCGGCTGCTCTACGCTCAAAGTCGCGGCTTCCAACATCACCTACGCCGATGACTTCTGGATTGACATTCCGGCAGATCCGACCGCCGGCATTCAGGAAAGACAGAACCGCGCGGCTGTAGAAAACATGTTTGCCGACATGAACAACAGCTTCTGCATCCAAAGTGTCAAACCTTATGATACCATGTCCCCGGAAAACGTCTATCGTCTGCGCGCGTCCGTCGTTTCGGTTGAAAATCCGAAAGGACGCAAAGGCGCCGGTCTGATCATTTCCGACCAGTTGATACTGACTTCTGCGGATTTGATTGACAAGTCTTTGAACAGCTTTGATATCCGCACCGTCAACGGTATGCACTTCAAGGGTTCGGCCTACCGCGTCAACCCCAACAAGAACGTGGCGCTGATTCTTCTCAGCGAAAAGACCAAATTTGCACCTCTGCCGTTGCGTCTTGACCTGCCGGAAGTCGGCAAAGACCTTTATATGACACTGGGTCTGCTTGACTTTGACGAAGGCGAGAACTATTTAGATAACGGGGGCCAGGTTATCGGTTACCGTTACTCTGAAGAAAAAGGCGCGGAGATCATTGTCAACACTTATGTTCAAACCCAGACTCTGGGCAGCGCCCTGATTGACAAGAACGGCAACATAACCGGTTTGTCTCACTCGGGTATTCGCGCGGCCGAAGGCGGCGACCTGTTTATCCCGATTGAAACCGCCCTCAAGAGCTTGGGTATGAATATTTGCGGAGTCAAATTTGTCAACAAACGCCCGATGGCGGTCAAAGCAGTTGAAAAACCCGTTTCAACCGCCATTGACACCTACACCGGCAGCAAGGCTCCGAAAGCGATGAGTGCAAAAGAAAGAAAATAGATGACAACTATTTTATGTATCAGAAAAGGCAAAGAAGTGGTCATGGCCGGCGACGGTCAGGCCACTCTTGGCGAAGCGGTCGTTTTCAAATCCAAATCGGTTAAAGTCCGCCGCATCGGTAACGGCAGCATCATTGCCGGTTTTGCCGGCGCCGCAGCCGACGGCATCACCTTAATCGAACGTCTGGAGGCCAAACTTGAAAAACACGCCAACCAACTTAAACGCGCCGCGGTAGAACTGGCCAAAGACTGGCGGATGGACAAATATCTGCGTCAGCTTCAGGCTTATATGATTGTGGCTGACAAAGACGTGTCACTGGTCCTGAACGGAACCGGAGAAGTCATGGAGCCCGACGACGGTATCATCGGCATCGGTTCCGGCGGCAACTACGCCATGGCGGCGGCCAAAGCCTTATATGACGTAGAAGGGTTGTCTCTGGAAGAAATCGCGCAAAAAGCCATGAAAATTGCCGGTGACATTGATATTTATACCAATCATAACGTTATCATAGAGAAAGTGTAGTCTTAAAATGGCAGTTTATAGTCCTCGCGAAATTGTTTCCGAACTGGATAGGTATATCATTGGCCAAAACGAAGCCAAAAAGGCTGTGGCCGTCGCTTTACGCAATCGCTGGCGGCGAATGCAGCTAGATGCGCATCTGCGGGAAGAAATCGTCCCCAAAAACATTCTGATGGTGGGACCGACCGGCGTCGGAAAAACCGAAATTTCGCGCCGGCTGGCAAAACTAGCCAAAGCGCCTTTTGTAAAGGTGGAAGCAACCAAATTTACCGAAATCGGTTATGTCGGAAGAGACGTCGAAAGCATCATCCGCGATTTGGTTGAAATTGCTTTGAACAATACCCGCAAGGAAATGCGCAAAAGCGTTACCGCCAAAGCCGAACTTGCGGCAGAAGAACGCGTTCTGGAAGCTTTGGTCGGCTTGAGTGCCAGCGACGAGACCAAACAAAAGTTTCGTAAACTTCTGCGGGAGAACCAGTTGAATGACCGGGAAATCGAAATCAGCGTGCTGGACAATTCCAACGCCTCAATGCCGACCATAGACATCCCCGGCATGCCCGGCGCCCAAATGGGAATGATCAGCCTCGGAGACCTGCTCGGCGCTTCCGGAACCAAATACAAAACCAAAAAAATGAAAGTCGGCGAAGCTTACGACATCCTGATTGCCGAAGAAAGCGACAAGCTTTTGGACAATGACCAGATTGTCAAAGCCGCCATTGAAGCGGTCGAAAACGACGGTATCGTTTTTATTGACGAGATAGATAAAATCACCGGCAAATCGGAAAACACCCGCGGCGACGTCTCCCGAGAAGGCGTTCAGCGCGACCTGTTGCCGCTGATTGAGGGCACTACCGTCACGACCAAATACGGCATGGTTAAAACCGACCACATACTGTTTATTTGTTCGGGCGCCTTTCATTTGGCCAAGCCTTCGGATCTTTTGCCGGAATTGCAGGGAAGACTGCCGATTCGCGTTGAGCTGAAAGCCCTGACGCATGAAGATTTTGTTCGTATATTGACTGAACCCGAAGCCAATCTGATTGAACAATATACCGCCCTGCTCAAGACCGAAAATTTTGACATCGAATTTGAAAAGGCCGCCATCGACAAGATTGCCGACATTGCGGTTGAAATCAACGAAAATGTCGAAAACATCGGTGCCCGCAGATTGCATACGGTCATGGAAATTCTGCTGGAAGACATCAGCTTCAACGCTTCTGACCGCAGCGGCCAGAAAGAGGTTATTACCGCCGAATTCGTTGAGCAAAAACTGATGAAATTCACACAGGCAACCGACCTGTCCAAATTTATCTTATAGTTTCCGGAAAGAAGACGGCGTGAAAAATACAGCGTACATAAACGTACGTGAGGACGCGAGCACCGGACTTTTATCGAAGCTTCCCTCTTCAGAAATTCGTTTTAAGGAGGAAGATGCGGTAACAAACACGGAGCGCAGTCTCGCAGCGTACATAAACGTACGTGAGGACACGAGCACCGGATTTTGCCGAAGCTTCCTTCTTCAGAAATTCGTTTTAAGGAGGAAGACGCGGTGACAAACATGAAACACAGTCCCGCAGTGTACATAAACGTACGTGAGGACACGAGCACCGGATTTTTACCGAAGCTTTCCTCTTCAGAAATTCGTTTTAAGGAGGAAGATGCGGTAACAAACACGGAGCGCAGTCCCGCAGCGTACATAAACGTACGTGAGGACACGAGCACCGGATTTTTGCCGAAGCTTCCCCTTAAAACGGATTTACCCTTTGGAATTTACATTCACTGGCCCTACTGCCTCAGCAAATGCCCGTATTGCGATTTTTTCAGCAAGGTCAAAAAAGACGTACCGCAAGATGAAATTATTGAAGACTATCTTAAAGAACTTGACTTTTATTATCAGTATACGGGAGATCAATGCGTCACCAGCATTTTTTTCGGCGGCGGCACACCGTCCTTAATTGCGCCGCAAAACATTGAAAAAATTATTAATCATATCGCCCGCCGCTGGAAACTTTCGCAGCAGGTCGAAATCTCGCTGGAAGCCAATCCGAACAGCGGCCGACCGAAACTTTTTCAAGACCTGAAAAACGCCGGCGTCAACCGCCTTTCGCTCGGCATTCAGGCTCTAAACGACGCGGATTTAAAATTCCTCGGCCGCACGCATAATCTGCAACAGGCTTATCAGGCCATGGAAGACGTCTTAAAGCTGTTTGACAACCATTCGATTGACCTCATCTATGCCCGCCCCGCACAAAGCTTAAAACAATGGCAGGAAGAAATAAAACAGGCCGCGTCTTTCGGCTTTAAACATCTGTCAATGTATCAGCTGACCATTGAAGAGGGAACGGTTTTTCATAAAAAAGGCGTTAAACCGCTGGAGGAAAACGCAGCCGCGGAAATGTACGATTTTACCAACGCCTTTTTGCGTACTCGCAATTACAATCAATATGAAATATCAAACTACGCCTGCTCCGGTTTTGAATCCGTTCACAACCAAATATACTGGACCGGAAACGACTACCTCGGCATCGGCCCGGCAGCGCACGGCCGCATCAAAAGCCAAGGAAAAATCTTTGCCTCGACCCATCGCTGCATAATGGAAGAACTTACGCCGGAAGAGCGGGCGGAAGAACTGGTCTTAATGGGCCTGCGCCTGAACAGAGGCATCAGCCGCCAAGGTTTCAAACATAACTGCGGCATGGATTTCGACGCTTTCGTCAATCGGGAAAACCTGCGTATTCTGCTTCAAAAAAAACTGCTCGAAGACAACGGCGGCAACATCCGCGCAACCGATAGCGGACGGTTGGTTTTAAACAAAATCATCGAAGATTTGTGCAGCTAGTCAACCACACCGAAATTTCCGTTGACCAGAACAATCAGCAAAACGATGAAAAAAATCATCGAAAAACCGGCTTTGACCGAAACATTGTCAGGAACTTTGTTATACTTGTTCAAAAAAAACACGAAAATCGGCGCCGTCAAAACCAGACACATTACATACCCGGGATTAGGCGCAATTCTTAAAGCAATATTTTTAGCCGTAATCAATGCCGCACTGAAGGCGATGATATACAAACCGACCCCGGCCGCACGCCCGGAAAAGACATTTTTGAAAAAGCCGATAAATCCGGGTTTTTCCGTTGTCGTATAATAAAACAGATTATAACAGCCGCTGACAAAAGTCGGAATAACCAGATAATACGTAATTGCCGGCCACACCGTGGAACCGTGAACAGCCAGTTCCTTGGTAATGATACTCATAACCGCCAGAGCAACAATCACCGGAATCATATATTTTACCGTTGCCCGCGAGAGTGTATCCTTAAACATATACCAGCAGCTGACAGTAAAACCGAACAAAATTAAAATCAGCGTAATAAACACCGAACCGTCGTCAAACAAATGCAAAAACGCCGTCGGCGTCAGCGCCCACCAAAAAACCGAAGTCACCAGTGTTGTCAGCGCCATCACCCGCGAAGTCGCTCCTGCACCGAAGTTGGCCGAGGCAAAAAACAAATGCGAATCATAATAACCGATGCACAATCCCTGAAGCACCAGCATTCCCCAATGATAAGCCGTCTGCGGCCACGGAAAATTAAAATAAAGAAAAGGAAAGAAAATCAGCGAGATTCCAAAACCGCGCCAAATGCCCAAAAGATAGCCGTTCATTTTATAGTGCTGGTTAACCAGCGTATAAAGTGCCGTAAAGAAGCCGTATATCAACCCGTTGATGACCCAAACCATCGCCACACCTCTGCCGAAAAAATTACAGCTTTGGATATAATCACGGATTGTCAAAATTAAACCAAAAACCAAAAAAACACGTTTTAAACCTCCCGGTCAAACGTGTTTTTCAAACCGCTTCAAAACGGCAAAAGGATTATTGGTTGGCCTCAATCCAGGAAACCAAAGTCGCCTTTGAATTCAAGCCGACTTTCATGTCAATCTGCTTGCCGTCTTTGAAAAGAAACATGGTCGGAATACTGCGGATTCCATACTGGGCAGCCGTGTTCGGAGATTCGTCGACATTCATCTTGCAGATTTCAACCTTGCCGGACATATCCTTGGACACTTCTTCCAAAACCGGAATCAGCTGACGGCACGGACCGCACCATTCCGCCCAGAAATCGACCAGAACCAAACCCTTGGAGTTCAACACTTCCGCTTCAAACTGGCTGTCTGTAATTGCTTTCATAACATTTCCTTTCTAAAACAATAGTTATAAATGACGTTAATGAATCTAATATAATGAATTTTTTTTTATATTAAAGAGTAATTATCTAAAAATCACGAGGCGACTTTCATCAGCTTGGCCGTATCCGTCCACAAAATATAAGTTTCCACTCTCTTTCCGGGATAAATTTCTTCAATCAGCGACCTATACGCCGCGAGCTGTTTCACATAAACCTGCGGAACCTCGGCTTCGCTCTGTGCTGCCGGACGATTCGTTTTAAAATCAATGATAATAACCCTGTTTTTTTCCACAACCAGACGGTCTATCTGGCCGGAAACGATTCTGCCTCCGACCCGCCCCATAACCGGCACCTCCGCCCTTGAATCGGGACCAAACACCGGAGCAAAGTCTTCATTTTTCAAAAGCCTTTCGACTTCTTCGCTTATCCGTCTCTTTTCCTCTTCCTTCAAATCCGCGGCGTTTTTATTTAAAAACTCGGCTATAACCCGTTCATTACTCTCTGCCCGGCTGCCCGGCAGAAACTGCAACAGCTTGTGAATAATCAAGCCGCGTCGGTAACGGCTTTTGCCGTCCTCACTGATCGGAGACGCCCAAACTTCCTCACCGTCGTCCCCATCCGGCCTTGACGGCGTCAGCGGTTTCGCCAGCGGATTCTCCGCTTCGGGCTTGCCATAAATCCAGTCAAAATCCGGCATCGGCGGCAGAACGGCATTTTTAGCGGCGCCGGGCACCGTTTCAATTTTCTGTTTCACCTCATGGCAAATATTGCCGTCAGCATCGCGCACACCGAACCCGGCAAAACTTTTCTCGCAAATGGCATACCAGGATTCTTCGCCCGGTTCTTTCGATTTCACGTAACCGCAAATGCACAGGCGATCCTCTGCCCGGGTTAGCGCCACATACAGCAGGCGGCGGTATTCCTCCAAAGAAAGCTCTTTTTCGCGGCTTTTGATACGTTTGCAGTTGGCCTCATAATTTTCGGAACCGAAAGGGTAATACAAAACATCTTCGTCCCATAACAGTCCCGCTTCGTTTTTAATCGCTTTAACCCGCACCGTATCAGGCAATATCACAATCGGCGCCTGCAAACCCTTTGAACCGTGCACCGTCATAATACGCACCGCATCGGCATTGCTTTGCTCCAACTCGCGCTTGATTTCGACTTCGTCTTCGGCGATCCAGTCGGCAAAAGCCTGTAACGTCGGAATATGATCCTGCTCAAAGTTAAGCGTCAGGTTGACAAACTCGTCAATGCCGTCAACGGCTTCCGGCCCCAGACGCGCCACCATTTTCTTGCGTCCGTCCAGTTTGTTCAAAATATGGGCATAAAACTCAAACGGACGCACAAAATCCGCCATATTCAGCAGTTCCTGCAAAGCCTGGCAAACTTCGGCATATTCGGAAAACATTCCGAGCCGCGCCCACAGGCTTGCGCCGCCGCGGTCATAACAAAGCTTAAACAAGTCATCGTCATCCAGCCCGAACAACGGCGATTTTAACAGCGTTGCCAAGGTCAAATCATCGGTCGGCAACAAAACGAACTGCGCCGCAGCCACCAAATCCTGAACCGCAATCTGTTCCAAAAGCTTGATCTTGTCAACGCCGGCCACGTTAACACCGGCATTTTTACATTCACGAACCAGTTCTTCCACAAAACTGTTGCGGCGCTGTACCAGAATCATAAAATCGGCAAAACGAACCGGCCGGTTTTGAGAAACCAGTAGCTCGCCGCTTTCCACCGTTTTTTTAATCCGCAGCGCAATCTGCCTTGCCAGCCGCGAACTGGTAGAACCGGCAATTTTTCTTTCCACCGGCGGCAGATAAAAGTAATGGTT
>CALXRQ010000005.1 GCA_944390895.1 uncultured Alphaproteobacteria bacterium | reverse complement strand
CGTGAAGTTTCTTTTTGGTATCGATGACGTCTATTTCGCAATCGGAGCCATAGATTTTGCCGATATCGCCGACCTGGCCGCCCATTTCGCCATAAAACGGGGTTTGGTTGGCCACAAGATAAAACTCTCCTTGATTAACGCAGTCGGTTTCTTTGCCGTCAACAACCAGAGCCTTGACGAGGCATTCGGCTTTGAGGGTGTTGTATCCCAAGAAGTCAGATGCGCCGAGACGGTCCAGAATTTCAAACCAGACTTTTTCGGTTCCGGCGTCACCGGAGCCGGCCCAATTTTTGCGAGCTTCGGCCTTTTGTCTGGCCATGGCATCGTCAAAACCCTTGACGTCAACTTTCATGTCCTTGTTGCGCAGGGCATCTTGCGTCAAATCCAGCGGGAAACCGTAAGTATCATACAATTTGAAGGCAGTAGAACCCGGAAGTTCATCCCCCGCTTTAAGATTTTTTGTTTCATCATCAAGCAGACGCATACCTTTATCCAAGGTTTTCAGGAAGCGCATTTCTTCGGCCTTGATGGTTTCGGTAATGAGTTCCTGAGCACGGTAAAGTTCGGGATAGGCTTCGCCCATTTCTTTCTGTAAAGCAGGGAGAAGTTTGTACATCATCGGTTCTTTGACGCCCAGCAGGTATGCGTGCCGCATGGCGCGACGCATGATCCGGCGCAGAACGTAACCGCGTCCTTCGTTGGAAGGCATAACGCCGTCGGCAATCAAAAAGCTGGTGGATCGCAGATGGTCGGCAATAACGTTATGGGAAGCCTTTAACGGGCCGTTCGGGTCGGAATTGGCCATGTCGGCAATCGCTTTAATCAGGTTTTGGAACAGGTCGATGTCGTAGTTGGAGTGCACGCCCTGCAAAATGGCCGAGATACGTTCAAGTCCCATACCGGTATCAATGGAAGGGTGCTTTAGCGGAATGCGGGATCCGTCCGGCAGGTCTTCAAACTGGTCAAAAACCAGATTCCAGATTTCAATCCAACGGTCGCCGTCCTCTTCGGGGGTGCCGGGCAGGCCGCCCCAGACCTCGGGGCCGTGATCGTAAAAGATTTCGGAACAGGGGCCGCAGGGACCGGTATCGCCCATTTGCCAGAAATTGTCTTTGGTGGCAATGCGGATGATGCGGTCGTCGGGAAGTCCGGCAACTTTTTTCCATATATTGTAAGCTTCGTCATCGGTATGGTAAACGGTGACGGCCAGTCTGTCCTTGGGCAGGCCGAACTCTTTTGTTACCAGCTCCCAGGCCCAGGCAATGGCTTCGTCTTTGAAGTAGTCTCCGAAGGAAAAGTTGCCGAGCATTTCAAAAAAAGTGTGGTGACGGACGGTATAGCCGACATTGTCCAGGTCATTGTGTTTGCCGCCGGCGCGAACGGATTTTTGGGAAGTGGTCGCTCGCTTGTAGTCCCGGGTTTCATTGCCTGTGAAAATGTTTTTAAACTGCACCATACCCGAGTTGGTAAACATCAGGGTCGGGTCGTTGTCCGGAACCAGAGAAGAGGACGGGATAATCTTGTGTCCGTTCTTGGCGAAAAAGTTCAAATAAGTCGAACGAATGTCTTTTAATGTTGTTGTCATTTTTACTTCCCAAAATCAAAAAATTTTTGAATTTATTTAACCTGCTATTTTTAGAGCATAGATTAAGCAATGTCTACAAAAATTTTATGATTTCGGCTTAAAATTCAACAATTAATCCGTTATTGACGACAAAAAGCAGATTAAGGAATGCGGCGTAACACAGCCATATGAGGTACGGGTACAAAAACCAGGAAGATCTGGAAACGGTTCGTTCAAAACTTTTGATTGTTTTGTATACAAGGAATATCATAATCAAAATCAGCGCAAAAGCTGCGGCCAGCCAGCCCTGACCGAAAAAAGCAAAACACCAGGCGGCGTTCAGGAACAGCTGACTCATAAACAGAGCCTGCGCTTCGGTGCGCTGCGGCGAGGGCGGCTGCAGCAAAATGACGTAAAATCCCAGAGCTATCAGCGTATATAAGACGGTCCACACCACCGGAAAGACAGAATCGGGCGGCGTAAAGACCGAAGATACGGCCCGGTGATACCAGGCGTTTATACCCAGACGCGTAAAATAGCCGGAGATAAAAGCAATGAGAAAGACTATAAAAAAGCTGTATATGAATTTGGATATTTTTTTCATGTCGTTTTCCTTTGTTTTTATATTTAATTGTGTCGGGGAGATTTTCAAGCGCTGTTGACTTAATGAAAATCAGGATTTAACATAAATTAATATGATTCAAGGAGAGACCGTCAGGTGGATTTTAATACGGATTTGATCAGGGCAGAAGTCGTCGGAAGATATAAGCGGCTGATTGTCGACGTTAAGCTGCGCGATGATACGGTGGTGCCCGCGTTTTGTTCCGATGACAATCTTTTTCCGAACCTGTACGTGAAAGGCGCGGAAGTCTGGATTGCCAAAATAAAGAGCAAGTTTCGCAAACTGCGTTACGAAATTTATATGGTTAACAAGGGTGACGGTCTGGTTATGGTCAATCAGCGCGGCAATCCCAAAATGTTTGTCGAGGCTTTTAAAAACCGGGTGATGGAAGATTTTGTACAGTATAGCAAAATCCGTCATATGGTTTTGGCCGACAATCTGCCGCATCTGGATTTTGAACTCAGCAACCAGGACGAAAAGTGTTATGTCAGCCTGCGGCCGATATACAACAAACAAGACGGCCGCGCGGTGTTTCCTTCAAAGGTGAATTTTCTGGATATGGAAATGTTTGAAGAAATGCGCCGGGTAAGAGCACTCGGACACCGGACGGTGGTGGTGCTGATCGTGCCACGGATTGACTGCTTGGAAACAAAGTTTTCGTGGACCATAGACCCGACCTCGGCCGCCAAGATTTTTGAAGAGGCAAAAAGCGGTTTAGAGTTTGTCAGTTATGGTTGCAATCTTGATAAAAAAAGTATAACAATCACAAATAAAATGGATATTGTCGTTAATAAATGAATAGGGGTTTGCTGTGTCTCACAAAAGAAAAGACGGAATAACGATTTATGAAAAAGAAGATTTTGAAGGAATGCGCAAGGCCGGGCGCTTGGCGGCTGAATGTCTGGACTATATAACCGACTATGTGCAGGTCGGCGTTTCTACCGGCGAGCTTGACGATTTGTGCCGGGAGTTTTTTACCAGCCGCGGCGCCATTCCGGCCTGTCTGGGATACAGAGGTTATCCGAAATCGGTGTGCATCTCCATCAATCATGTCATCTGCCACGGGATTCCCGATTATGAGCGCAAGCTGGTCAACGGTGACATTCTTAACATTGACGTTACCTGCATTCTGGACGGATGGTACGGCGATACCAGCCGTATGTATTATGCCGGCGAACCAAAGATAAAGGCCAAACGTTTATGTGACGTGACCTATGAATGTATGATGCGCGGCATTGACGTGGTAAAACCGGGTGCCCGTTTCGGCGATATCGGCGCCGTGATTGAGGAATACGCCCATAAATACGGTTACGGCGTGGTCGATATGTTTTGCGGACACGGTCTGGGCCGGGTTTT
Source organism: uncultured Alphaproteobacteria bacterium (assembly GCA_944390895.1). Lineage (GTDB taxonomy): Bacteria > Pseudomonadota > Alphaproteobacteria > RF32 > CAG-239 > CAJLXD01. The sequence continues at coordinate 63,949 of CALXRQ010000005.1, read as the reverse complement.
TCATGATTCTCCGAATGTGATGCATGTCGGCAAAAAGGGGACCGGTCCGGTAATGGAAGAAGGTATGTTCTTTACGATTGAACCGATGATCAATATCGGAAAACCCGACGCTATCATTTTGAAAGACGGCTGGACGTCCGTTACCAGAGACAAGACGCTGTCGGCGCAGTTCGAGCATTCAATGGGCGTTACCAAAGACGGGGTTGAAGTGTTTACTTATTCGCCGAAAGGGCTGGACCGTCCTCCCTATAAGAAAGCATAATCCGTATCTGTTTTTTTCAGCGCTGAGGATTGTTGATGACAGAAAATGCCAAACCGAATTTGAGCAGCGAAGGACACCGCCACCGGGTTCGCGAACGCTTTTTGAGAGGCGGCGGCAGGGATATGGCCGATTATGAGCTGTTGGAAGCCTATCTGATGATCGCTATTCCCCGGCGCGACGTTAAACCTATTGCCAAGGCGCTGATTGCAAAGTTCGGAAGCTTTGCCGACGTGATAAACGCTCCGCAGTCTGAGCTGCTTGAGGTGGACGGGATTGGCGAAAATTCGGTTTTTGCACTGAAGATGGTCAGTGCCGCGGCGGTGAGAATGTCCTGGGAACAGCTGAAAGGCGCCGATCTTCCGGTTATCGGCAATATGGATATGTTGGTTGACTATTGCCGGATGAGCATGTGTTATCAGGATGTGGAGGAATTCAGGATTATTTATCTGAATTCCAAAAATCAGGTCGTTGATCAGGAAATTCAGCAAAAAGGGACGATTAACCACGTGTCTATTCATCCCCGCGAAGTGGTGAGGGCGGCCTTGGACAAGAAAGCCTGCGCCGTTATTATGGTTCATAACCATCCGACCGGAGATGCGACGCCGTCCAAGGCGGACGTCGAGGTGACCAAAAACGTGAAAGCGGCGTTGGAATCAATGAATATTGAACTGCATGACCATGTTGTCATCAGTCGTTACGGCTATTACAGTTTTCGTGACGGCGGGTTGATATAATCCGAAACATTTTTTTAGTAAAAAGTGCTTGCAAAATAAAATAAATTCGCTAAATTACGTTTTGTTATCAAAAAGGGCGACGCTTAGCGGGCCTGCTGCCGGCGGTGGAGATGCCGTGTTCGGAAATTATTTGAATTTTTTCGGGGCATAGCTCAGCCTGGTAGAGCGCTTGCTTTGGGAGCAAGATGTCGTAGGTTCGAATCCTGCTGCCCCGACCAAGAAGAATATTATTAAAACTTAAGTCAGGATGCGAACCGTTAGGGTCGGTGAAAGTTGCGAGTAAGGTTTACCGAGCGAAGCAAGCTTGAACGAAAGGGGCCCAATTCGGAGCAGTTTTGATAAAGATACCGGGAAAAGTGGTGAATTGGGAATTACAATCCTGCTGCCCCGACCAAGAAGAATATTGTTCGGCTAATGGTCTCGTAGCTCAGCTGGATAGAGCAACAGCCTTCTAAGCTGTGGGTCAGAGGTTCGAATCCTCTCGAGATCGCCATTTCTAAACCGCCTTTCAGGGCGGTTTTTTCTTAAGTTAAAGGTGTGGAAATGAGTGACGTATGGTCTGCAACAGATGATTTTTCGCCGATTTTGATTGAAAATTACATTCGGACGGAGACTGCGGTTAAAAATATTAAAAATGACGAAACCGAAAGTCAGGGCAAAGTTGTTGCCGCAAAATTTAAGATTGCGGAAGAATATTATAAACAGTTGTGCGACTGTGAATATCCGGCGCCTTTAATCGGTTTGAGCCTTAATTACGATGCGGAAAGCGGGATATTGACAGTTGAACCGGATGAGAAATTTTTAGAAATGTACGAGAATCAGATTATGCGTGACGTTGCCTTACAGCAGTCTGAAAAATGCAAGGAACGTTATTCTAAATTTATCAGCGTTGTTGAATAAGATTAAAAAATACCCTGCTTATCGCAGGGTATTTTTTTGAAAAGTGTTCTTTTTTCAGCGATAAAGGTCTACCAAAGCTTCGTAGAACTCTTTTTCGCTGAGAAAATCAGCCTGGCTGATGAGTTCTTGAGTGGTGAAACCGGCGGCAATCAGGTTTTTGTTGGTCTGAATGGCCAGCTGCATCTGTTGTTGGTCCTGAACTTCTCCGCTGTAACCTTTGTCATGCTGCAGAAGCATCAGTGAACGGTTGAGTTTCAGGATCAGCGCTACATCTTCGTTGGTTCCGCACAGTTCATGCGGAATGTTTTTGTAAGAATATCCGAGCGCCAACTGCAGCAAAGGCTTCATCGCTTCGGGAAACTTTCCGCCGTCGGGCAGGGGAAAGCGTGTGGCATTTTCACCTTCGGTCTGACGGAACGGATTGGCAATGCAATTGGAAATCAGATCCAGCCCCTGCATTTCTAAGCTGTCATAGCTGAGAAAGCGTGTCTGCGTGATGTCTCCCGCGTCCCGTTTGGTCGGAATGTCGGCAACACGGAGATATACGTTCGGCGCATCAATCCTTTTGGCAAAGCCCTTGGCAAATTCTGCCATTGTCCGCCATTGGTATACCGGATAACCGAGAAGAATGAGGTTCACATCGTCCAGCTTATAGTGTTTAAGCGTGTCTATGATGAAACCAATGTTTTCTTCGGTTGAGGTATCTTTTACCTCCAGCATGGAGAGTTTGTTGGTCAGTCCGAGCGGGAGACCTCCGAATGCCATATGGCGGAAATACATTCCGTATTCGTGTTTCTGCCGGAAAGCAAAACGGGGATTCCAGTCTGTCAGACCCTGGTTGTCTGTCATTCCCAATGAAGCGACATACAGCGGCTGTTCCAGAAGCCGGTCTACAATTTTCTCACAGTTCAAGCCCTCTTTTTTATAACGGGCAATTTTGTTTTTGAGATAATGGTAAACGGCTTCAACAAACCAACAACCGGTTTGCTGGTGTCCGCTGAAAGCAACTAAGATGTCAGGCCGTCCGCCTTCGTTGGCCGGAATATTCAGGTAAGGATAACAAAAAGCCGTCTTCTGTCCGTACCGATCAGAATATTTCAACACGGCGTTTTTTACTCTTCCCTGTTCTTCGGCTTGTTTGAAAGCGGCTATTTCTTCCGGAAAGAAACGGTATCGCGGAATGACATATTCCGCGGCAAGAGCCTCGCAGGGAGCGAAGGTTTTGTTTTTGCCGATTTTTTCGGAAGTCTGAAACCATTTTTGGTTCAGTTCATCAGATGAGGAAACACCTTTTTTCAGGAGTTCAAGCGCAGCTTTCTGGTATTCTTTTTTAGCGTTGTCGTTTCCGCCGAACTGCGTGATGAACAATGAAAATTTAGAATAGGCCGCCCATGCTTCAAACTCTTCCTTGGAATGACCGCGTTTTTTGAATTCCGGATAATTTTCGTAAAGAAGATTTGCATCGGGGTTTTCCGTCAAATCAATGATCAGTTGTTCGTAACAAGTCGGCTGATAGCTTAATTCTGTTTTCATAATAGTTTGTTTTTAGATGAATATTAGTTTATTTAAAACATTATCAAGACAGAAAAGCCAAAAGTTTTTGAACACTTTATGCATGGTAATAGTCTTAATAATATTTTGTAACGGCAGCATTTATATCATATTTTGCCGAAAGTGTCAATTTGTATTTTGGCAAAAGTTTGTCTAAACTTTTGCCGAAGGCAAAAATTCATTTGATAACTTTGCTTATTTTATTGTTCGGAAGGCAAAATTTGTATAAAAAAAGGCAGAGTATATACTTTTCTGGATAAAAATTTGGTTCGCAAAATTAATTTAATGTCAGGCGTTCTGGGCCTTTGTTTATGGGCGAGTCCGGCGGATGCGGGGCTGGCGCCGGCCAATTTTGACGCCATGTATAATTTTGCGGCTCAGGGCAAAAGCAAAGTTCTGGCCGACGCCGTCAATCGCGGGCTTGACATAGACAGCGTTGACGCTCAGGGCAATACCGGTTTGTGCATTGCGGTTTGGAAGAGTGACTATACGGCTTTCCGAACATTCAGAAGTTTGGGAGCCGATATCAACCATTCCTGTGTTTCCCGTATTCCCGACGAAAGAAAAATCGCTTTTAACGAAGGGTTGAGACGGCCGCCGGTCTACAGGCAACAGGCCGCTGCGGCGCAAAATACGTCCAAGGCATATAAGTATAATGCCAAGGATTTTGCCAATATAGAACAAATGTCTTCCAACCGGAATCTGGGTTATATCGCCTATGATCCTCATGAAGAACCGCTGATTTCGTCGACAACGGCGTGGACCATCGGCGGCGTTGCGCTGGTCGGCGGTACGGTGGCGCTGATTTTGAGCAGCAACAGCGACGATGATGACGATGAAGTCAAAAACATTGACGGAATGAACGGCGTTAATGCTCCGCCGTATGTCGTGGCCGAGAATATCAACAAAGATGTGGTGGAAACAGCCGGCGGCAGCCAAAGCGACTACTGGGGCCTTTATATGCCGGAGAATAAAAACATTATCAATAACAAGGATATAACCGTCACCAACAATTCGGCCGCAGACGTGTCTCTTGACCACTGGGGAGCCATTTATTCCAAAAACGGATATGTTTACAATACGGGTGATATTACCATTACGTCTTCCAACAAATATGCCAAGGGCATAATGTCGTGTATTGTTGACATTTACGATCCGAGAAATACGTCTTGTCTGGTTGATGCCGCCAATCCCACGGTCGGAGATATTAATAATGCCGGGACGATTAAGATTATCGCGCCGCAGAGCATGGGTATTTTCTCGTCTACGGTCGGCAAGATTGCCAACAGCGGCGTTATTGACATTGCCGGGGATAACAGTACCGGTATCTGGTTGTGGGGAAAAGGCGACATATACAACAGCGGCAAGATTATCGTCAGCGGCGCGCGAACCGGCGATCTGGCCGGCGCTGCGTCCGGCATCTGGGTTTCTGAAGAGGCAAACGTTACCAATGACGGAAAAATCAATGTGGTTGCTTCGGGGCAGGGCGGCACCGGCATTTATGTGAAAAAGGGTAATATTACCAATAATAAGGAAATAACCGTTTCCGGCGGCGGTGTCGGTATGGAAATTGGTGAAGGCAAGCAGATTAACAACGGCACAATCGAAGTCAGCGGCAGCGGAAGCGGCGGAAACTACGGTATTAAGACCGACAGCAGCGGCGATGTTGAGAACAACGGCACCATTACCATGACCAACGGCGGCACCGGCATTTATACGGCGAGCGGCAGCGTTACCAACGGATTGGGCGCGCTGGTGGAAATCAAGGGAAGCGGAACGGCGATTTCGGGTGGCAGCGTCACCAATAAGGGAACCGTTATATCCGACGGCAACGGCCTTTCCGGCGATACGGTGGTCAATGAAGGCGGCGTTTCCGCAGACGGAGGCACGGGCATTATGGCTTCTTCTTCCGGAGAAAACAAAGGTACGGTGACGGCTTCGGTCGGCATGAGCACGTCTTCGGGCAGTCTGACCAATGCCGAAGGCGCTGATATTACGGCGACCGGAGAAGCAGCTATGATGTCAACCGGATCCGGCACATTTAAAAATGCGGGAACGATTACGGCAAGCCAATATGGTTTCTCTCTGGCTTCGGGGTCTGTGGAAAACAGCGGTACTGTGACGGCCGAAATCGGCGTGACGACAACTTCGGCCTCGGTTACCAATGCCGAGGGCGGTGTGATGAACGTTTCTTCCGCAGGAATGATTGGACGTAATGACGGAGAAAATTCTGCTTCCGTTACCTTTGACAACAAGGCTAAGCTTGCGGTTGTTTCCGATACGGCCGGCAGCGGAAGTCTTTCGGGGCAGGCTTACGCCATGTATACGGAAACCGGATTGGTGATTGAGGATCAGAAGGTATTCAGCACCATGACAGCAACAAACGGCGAAAAGGGCGAAATCGTTTTAGACAACAACGGGGCGGCGACAGCCAGACTGGCGGCGATGTGGGCGGAAGACGCCGGTACGCTGACCAATGAGGGGACAATTACCATTAATGATAATGACGGCAAAGCAGAAACGATTGCCGCCATGAGAGCCGGCAATTATTTTGCCGAAACGGAAGATGATTCGTCGACGATTACGTCTACGGATTCAACGCTGACCAATTCCGGCAAGATTGAAATTAATGCGGCTTACAAAAACAGCGGCAGCGTGGTCGGGATGTCTTTGTCGGGTGCCGGAACCATAACCAACAGCGGAGAGTTGATTGTCAAATCCAACAACGCCTATGGTATGAAGGTAGAATATGACAATGCTTCGCTCAAAGACGAAAACGGCGTTATTACGGTGGCAGCCAGGGCAATTAACGACGGTACGATCCTTATGCAAGGCGACAATAATACGGCTATGTATGCCAGCGGCATCGGTTCGGCCATTCAGAACAACGGTACCATAAAAATTACTGATGCGAATATGACCAATGTGTCGCAAAAAGTGGGTTCGGAAGCTTATACGGGAGCCTCGCAGTGCGATTCATTCATCTGTCTTGAAAACGGCGCCATTTATGAAAACGCCGGCAGTACGACTTCTGACGCTGCGCTGGATTTGAACAGTTTTGGCGACGGCAGCGTTTATCTGATGAAAGGCGGAACTTTTAATGCTCCGGAAATCAGCGGAAAGGTATATGCTTCCAACAACATTGTTACCGGAAGCAATGAAGATTCCTATGTCAGCGAAAAGGCTTTTGTCGGTGAAGACACGGGGATTGAGTTGACGTCGGCGTCTTATATGTTTGAGGCTTCGCTTAAGGACGGCGGCGACGGCAGTCAGGATGTGGTTATGAACAGAAAGGCGTTTGACGATATTATTGACAATAAGTCGGCGGCGGCATTTCTGGAAGAAAACTATGTTGCCGGCAACGGCGTAGATTTGTATGACGATTTGAAAACAGCCGGGGCACACAGTAGTTTGAATGCCAAGGCTTCAACCGAACTCGGGCTGGATTTCTTTCCGAATTTTGCCAAGCAGAATCTGGATGTGATCAAGAGCTTGAACCGCAATATCAACAATACGGTGTTGAACAATACCGATACCAAGGAAGAACGCGCAACTGTCGGGTATGACTATATGTACCGCGAGCAGGACGGAACGGCGACATTGGCGGGCTATAAAGACGATGTCAGCACGGTCTATGGTATTTTTGACCGTAAATATGACGCTTATTGGCGTTATGGTTTCGGTTTGAGTTATACCCGGTTTGACAGCAAATATGACGGTCGCGGCAGCCGGGATGAAAACATTGTTCAGCTTTTTGCGCCGGTATTGTATCAGGACGATACCTACAGTTTTATTTCTACGCCGCGGTTGGGATACGGCTGGGGCGATTACCGACGTTATGCCGACGGAAACGTTTTCGGGGCGGACACGGACGTTTATTATTACGGCATTGCCAATGAACTGCGCCGGGAGATTGATTTGGAAGCGCTGGTTTTTGAGCCGATTATCGAATTTAACATTTTGGGACTTTATCAGGACGATATGAAGGAAGATGGCAAGCTTGATATTGACGCCGCCAATAATTTGTCGGTTGAGGCCGGTATAGGTCTTTATGCCAAGAAAACTTTCGCGCTGGGTGAAAATCATGAAGTCAGATTGCGAGCCGGCGGCACTTTCTATCATGAATTTGGCGATCCTTATGCCAATCTTTCGGCCAGAATGGCTGGAATGTCCGGCGAATACGGGCTGAACAGTTATAAGGTGCAGCGTAACCGCACGGTTCTCTCGGTCGGTGCCGAATATCAGTATCAGCAGTTTAACCTCTACAGCCGTTACAATAAATACATTGAAGATGACGGCGGCTGGCAGATAGATGCCGGCGTTAATTGGAAGTTTTGATTATATATAATGAACAGGCGCTCTTTACAGATTTTGTCTGATTATTCAGTCGTCCGGTGTTAATCAATGGCCGCGTGCCGTTTTATACCGGGCGGAATATTGGCTCAGAGCATGAAAAAATGCCTCCGCTGAAAAGCGGAGGCATTTTCCATCATTAGAGTTTATTGTGTATGTAAACATTCAAACTCATTTGATTTCTTCGGCCGGCAGGATATCCTCGGTTGTGGTCGTGGTTGTAGAGGTCGTTGTCGTGGTTTTAGTGACCGTAGTTTCAACGTCGCCGGTAGCTTTAATTTCAACGCCCGGTTTATAGGGTTCTTTTTCGTAAGTTACGCTGGACGTTGTTTTGGGTTCATAAACGGTTTTGTAAGTCGTTTTCTTGTAAACGATTTCAACCGGTTCGCGAGTCTCTCTGATTTTGGCCGGGCAGGGAGAACCGTCGGGCAAAGTCGATTCGCTGCTGGTAGACTGCAGAGCTTCGCAAGCAGCCAAGTCAGCGGCGGAAGGTGTGGTAACCGTTACGGGAACGGGAGCCGGAGCGGGAGCGGGAGCTGCCGTCTGTGTTTCCTGAATATTGATTTCTTCCCGGTAAGCTACGTTATTTTGCGGCTGCGGATAATCGGCTACATATAAATCAGCCCGCTGCTGATAATTTTGAGACTGGACATAAGATCTGCGGTCACGTTTGCAGTCTTCGTCAGTGAGATAGCTGCATCCGCGATCGTCCAAACCTCTGTAAACATTAGCCGGAGCTTCAACCGGAGCCGTTTCTTCGATGTAATCTTCTTCGCATTCAAAGCAGGCGCAACCGGCTAAGAGAGCAATGGCTGATATAGCTAAAAGTTTTTTCATATTCCCTCACTTACAAATTTTCTGAGTATTGAAAGGTAATGTTCTGAATACCCGAAGTTATTTTTTCACCATATTTATAATATTTTTTTAAATTTGTCAAATTTTTGTTTAAATATTTTTGCTTAATATAATTATTTTTAAGCTGATTATAAGAGCATAAGTATTAATTTTTGGTTTGCATTTCAGGAAAATGTTTAGAATTCTGATATAAAAACGCTCCCCGGCAGATGGGGAGCGTTCGGTGTGTTCCTGCCTTCGGAGAGGCTTGGAGAATAGCTGTTATTCTTCTCCGACGGCAACAGGTTCTTCATCGCCGATCATTTCGGTGGTGATGTGGCCGGCATCGGCGCGGATTTTGTTTTCAATCTCCTGCGCAACGTCTTCGTGTTCTTTCAGAAACAACTTGGCGTTTTCGCGTCCCTGGCCGAGTTTTTCGCCTTTGTAGGAGAACCAGGCGCCGGCTTTTTCAACAATGCCGGATTTGATGCCGAGGTCAATCAGTTCGCCGGTTTTGGAAATTCCTTCGCCGTACATAATGTCAAAATCGACAACCTTGAACGGCGGCGCAACTTTGTTTTTGACGATTTTGACTCTGGTCTGAGTGCCGATGATGTCTTCTTTGTCTTTGATTTTGCCGATGCTGCGGATGTCAATGCGAACCGAGGCGTAAAACTTGAGCGCGTTGCCGCCGGTGGTGGTTTCGGGGCTGCCGAACATGACGCCGAGTTTCATACGAATCTGGTTGATGAAAATAACCAGCGTGTTGGAACGGGAAACGGTAGCGGTCAGCTTGCGCAGAGCCTGGCTCATCAGGCGGGCCTGAAGTCCCATATGCTGATCGCCCATTTCGCCCTCGAGCTCGGCTTTGGGAACCAGTGCCGCTACAGAGTCGACAACCAGAACGTCAATGGCGCCGGAACGAACCAGCGTGTCGGTGATTTCCAAGGCCTGTTCGCCGGCATCAGGCTGGGAAATAAGCAGATTTTCAATGTCTACGCCGATTTTCTTGGCATAGGACGGATCCAACGCATGTTCCGCGTCGATGAAGGCGCAGGTTCCGCCTTTTTTCTGAGCCTGAGCAATGACGCTTAAGGCCAGCGTGGTTTTACCTGAGCTTTCGGGACCGTAGATTTCGACAATGCGGCCTTTGGGCATGCCGCCGATGCCGAGCGCGATGTCAATGCCGATGGAACCGGTGGAAATGGCCTCAATGTCAACGCTGGCATCGTTTTGGCCGAGTCTCATAATGGAACCTTTGCCAAAGGCCTTTTCAATCTGCCCCAGTGCGGCGTCCAGTGCTTTCTGCTTATCCATATTTTTTACCTCTTATAAGTTTTGTATGTAAACATTGTTATAAATGCCTGGCCGGAAAATACAATTTGACTTTAGCACTTATCCCTATGGAAAATAAAATGTACTACTTTTGTTCTTTTTGCAAGAACTTTTTTCGATAAGGAATGCTTTTTTTGATGCGGTGAAGATAACGGTTTGTTTTCACTTCTTTTTCTTCGGGGCTTTCCAAGGCCTGAAACTCTTCGAGGGCGGCGGTGACGACGGCGCCGAAGATGACGACGGCCCAGGCCAGATACATCCAGATCAGAAAGATGGGGAGCGTGGCCAGCGCGCCGTAAATGGTCTTATAGGTTGCGCTTTGCAGAATGATGAGGCCGAATCCCTTGCGCAAAAACCAAAACAGAATGACGGCGATGACGGCGCCGATGCCGGCGTTGGCAATTTTGACCTTTTTGTTGGGAACCAGCACATATACCATAATCAGGGTCAGCATGGTTATCAGGCTTGGAAGCATATCGCTCAGGAACAGCGGCGAGGTGACGATTTCTTCAGGCATAAAACGCTGCAGGGTGAAAAGGTAGCTGCGCAGGGAAAAAGCCGCACCCAGAAGCAGCGGTCCCAAAGTGATGACGGTCCAGTATAAGGTGATTTTGGTTTTGACGTTGCGGGGCTTGTATACTTTAAATATGAAGTTGAGACTGTTTTCTATGGTGGAGAGCATCAGAATGGAAGTAATGACCAGACCGATGACGCCGATGGTGGTCATTTGGGCGGTTGCATTCAGGAAGTCCACGAAATAATGGCTGATTTCCTGTTCGATGTCGGGAACAAAGTTTTTGAGGATGAAGTCCTGAAACTGCTCCTTAATGGCGGTAAAACCCGGAAAGGCCGAAAAAATGGCCAAACCTATTGCAAACAGCGGCACAATCGCAATCAGAGACGTATAGCTCAGAGAGGCTGAAACCCGGAAAATCGTATCGTTTTGCGCTCGGTGAAAAAGAAAGACGGTGAAGTTTTTAACGGTTTCTGCCGCGGTTTTGATTCCGGTTTTCCAATACATACTGGCTCCATAAAAAAAGTTGTTTACAAACGATATTAAATTTTATAATAAGTGTTTGAGAGTTTTTACATAATATATTTAATTTTTTTTAGAAAGCAAAGGAAAATATTATGGCTACACCTGCGCCTCTGATGGCTGGCAAAAAAGGTCTGATCATGGGCCTTGCCAATGACAAATCTATCGCCTGGGGTATTGCTCAGGCTCTGAATGCTCAAGGAGCTCAAATTGCGATTTCTTATCAGAACGAAGCCCTTGAGAAAAGGGTTCAGCCGCTGGCGGCCCAGTTGGACAAGGAATCTCTGCTGATTAAGTGCGATGTTTCCTATTCAGAGAGCGTTGAAGCCTGCTTTAAGGAACTGGGCGACAAATGGGGCAAAATTGATTTTGTGGTTCATGCCATTGCCTTTTCCGACAAAAACGAGCTGAAGGGTCGTACGATTGATACCAGCCGCGCCAATTTTGTAAATACGATGCAGATTTCGTGCTATTCTTTTCTGGAAGCCTGTCGCTGCGCTTCTCCGATTATGAACGAAGGCGGTTCCATTGTTACGCTGACCTACCTCGGCGGTGAAAGAATCCTTCCGAACTATAATATTATGGGCGTTGCCAAAGCCGCTTTGGAAGCCGCGGTTCGTTATGCCGCCGGCGATATGGGCGCTCAGGGTGTTCGCGTTAATGCGATTTCCGCCGGTCCGATTAAGACGCTGGCCGCTTCCGGAATCGGTGATTTTCGCAAGATTCTGCATTGGAACGAGCTTAATGCTCCGCTGCGCCGCAACGTTACTCAGGAAGAAGTCGGCATGGCCGCATTGGGTCTGCTTTCTTCCATCGGCACCGGCATTACCGGCGAAGTTTTGCACGTTGACTGCGGTTATCATATTCAGGGTATGCTGAATTTGGACAAAGCTGCCGAGACGGCCGCCGCTCTGGCAGAGTAAAACTTATAAAATAATCTTGTGAAAGCAGGATAATCATTTAGAATAAAGGCCATTGATTTCAGTGGTCTTTATTTTTTATCGGGAAGTGTTTTTTTATGACAGAGTTTGACAGTCCTTTTCCGTCCGTTGACATTAAAAAGAACAGAAAAAAAATCTTGGTGGCAAGAATCCTGCTTAAGTCTTTAATTTATTCGTTTGCGATTTTCGGCATTCTGTTTATTTTGCTGCTTATTGTCGTCATTTCCATGCTTAAGCCGCAGTCGGCTCAGATTGTTCCGGTGCCGGATCAGGCGGTGCTGAGCATTAATTTTGACGACAACTATTCCGAAACGCGGAGTGACGATCTGCTGGCGGAAGTGACCGGCGTACGCTCGCAGACGTTTCTGGATCTGATTAAGGCTATTAACATTGCCGCCGGAGACGACAGGATAAAGGCCATTTCCGCGACAGTCAGCAATACCGGGCTGGGGTTGGCGCAAATTCAGGATCTGCGGGACGCTGTTTTTCAGTTTCGCAAAAGCGGCAAGAAAGCGTATCTGTTTTCCGGCAGTTTCGGTTCTTTCGGGCAGGGAACCCGGGCGTATTATCTGGCTACGGCCTTTGACGAAATCTGGATGCAGCCGAACGCCGAGGCCGGAATAACCGGTTTGGCGCTTGAAGTGCCTTTTTTCAAAAAGGTTTTGGATAAGATAGGCGTTACGCCGGAATTTTATCAGCGCTACGAATATAAGACCGCCATGGCGTCTTTGACGGAAGAGAAGATGTCCGATGCTTATCGCAGTGAGCTGAACCGTCTGGGCAAGGATATTTTCGGGCGGATTGTTTCGGATATTGCGTCAGCGAGGAAAACGGACAAGCAGAAAGTCGAGCGGCTGATTAATCAGGCGCCGCTCAGCGCAAAAGAGGCGCTTGAAGCCGGGCTGATAGACAAGATTGGTTTTCGGCAGGATTTGGCCGCCGCGCTGAAGACGGCAACCGGCGCCGAATATGTGGATGTTATGAGTTATGCGGCCAGCCTGAAAAGTTTTGGCAAAAGCGTTCCGGCGGTGGCTTTCATGACGATAGACGGCGTTATTGCCGAAGGGCCGAGTTATCGTTCTCCGGTGCGGGACGAAGCGATTACCGGAGCGGATACGGTCTTGGCTGATATTGAACAAATTGTTGAAGATGATGATGTGAAGGCATTGGTTTTGCGTATTAATTCTCCGGGAGGCTCTTACGGGGCGTCCAATGAAATCTGGTATGCCCTGAAACAGTTGAAGCTGCAAAAGAAAATTCCGATTGTGGTTTCGATGGGGGATTATGCCGCTTCCGGCGGATATTTCGTGGCATTGGGCGGCGACTATATTATGGCCGAGCCGTCGACTATTACCGGTTCTATCGGTGTTTTGGGCGGAAAAATGGTGCTGGAGGGGTTATGGAAAAAGCTCGGAGTGAACTGGGAGCGCATGAGTTTTGGCGAGAACGCCGGCATCCTGAGTTCGAATCAAAAATTTTCAAAATCAGAAAAGAATATATTTAACAAATCATTAGATAGGGTTTATGAAGATTTTACATTAAAAGTTTCCGAGGCGAGAAAAATTAATCTCAAAGAGATGGACAAACTGGCCCGCGGACGGGTATGGACCGGGGAGAGTGCGGTTGAGAACGGCCTTGCCGACGGTCTGGGCGGAATTGAGGCTGCGGTGGCCAAGGCTCAGGAACTGGCGGAAATGAAGCCAGGCGAAAAGTTCCGTCTGGTTTATTATCCGCGGGAAAAGAGCCTTCAAGAAAAAATCCGGCTGCTGATAAACAGCGGCAAAGGAATTTATGTAAAGCAGATGTTGTCGGAGGCAGGATTTGAGACGGAAACCTATGAAGGGCTGCGCCGCCTGCGCTTTGATGCCGTGCTGCCGCCTCTTAAAATTGTCTTCTGAGCGTGATTTCTTATTGCAATATTAGAGAATTGTTCTATTTTAAAACGAGTTTAAAAAAGAGGAAAGTAAAATGGCTATAGATACAGAAACCGTGAAAAGAGTGGCTTTTTTGTCACGACTGAAAATCGAAGACGATAAAATCAAGGAAGCCGAGGATGAATTTAACAAGATTCTCAATTGGGTAGAGCAACTGAACGAGGTAAACACCGACGGGGTCGAGCCGCTGGTTTCGGTAAACGACAGTCATCTGATTTTGCGTGAAGACGCAGTCAGCGACGGCAATCAGTCGCAGGCCGTTCTTAAGAATGCGCCGCAGGCTCAGTATGGGTATTTTACGGTGCCGAAAGTTGTCGAATAAAAACTCACATAACGAGCAACTAATACAGATTTTGCGGATATTTTGCTCGGTCATGTACCTCTTTGTACACTCCTTCGCAAAATTCCTGAAATCTTATTATTTGCCGCGCTCTTTGAGTTTTTGATGATTTTTAGAAAATTTAGAATGGTAAAAAAGCGAGAGATAAGAAAAAATGAGCGATTTAACAAAATTAACAATAGCCGAGGCTCTTGACGGGCTTAAAAAGAAAGAATTCAGCGCCGTGGAACTGACGCAGGCTTACATTAAGGAAATGGAAAACAAGCGCCGGTTGAACGCCTATGTTTTGGAAACGCCGGAGATTGCTTTGGCCCAGGCCAGGGTTTCCGATGAAAAATATGCAAACGGAACGAACGGCGCTTTGGAGGGTATTCCGCTCGGAATCAAAGACCTGTTTTGTACCAAAGACATCCGTACGACGGCTTGTTCGCATATCTTGGACGGTTTTGAGCCGCAATACGAATCAACGGTTACGTCTAAGCTTTTAAATGCGGGCGCTTCGGTTCTGGGCAAGCTGAATATGGACGAGTTTGCCATGGGCGGCAGCAACGAGACAAGCTACTATGGTCCAGTGGTTAATCCGTGGAGCAAAGATAAAGATTTGGTGGCCGGCGGTTCTTCCGGCGGTTCGGCTGCCGCGGTGGCCGCAGGCATGTGTGCGGGCGCAACGGGTACCGATACCGGCGGTTCCATCCGTCAGCCGTCGGCATTTTGCGGTGTGACCGGCATTAAGCCGACTTACGGCCGCTGTTCCCGTTACGGCATTATTGCCTTTGCTTCGTCTTTGGATCAGGCAGGACCGATAGCCAAAGACGTACGCGACTGTGCGCTGCTGCTGAAGACCATGTCCGGTTATGATGCCAAAGATTCAACTTCGGCCAAAGCGGAAGTTCCTGATTTTGAA
This sequence comes from uncultured Alphaproteobacteria bacterium, assembly GCA_944390895.1. Classification (GTDB taxonomy): domain Bacteria; phylum Pseudomonadota; class Alphaproteobacteria; order RF32; family CAG-239; genus CAJLXD01. The sequence goes on along the minus strand of CALXRQ010000005.1, from coordinate 48,825 downwards.
AAGTTTTTGGGACAGGATATCAAAGGTTTGAGAATAGGTGTTCCGGCAGAATATCGCCCAGAGGGGTTGAATGAAGAAATTGCCGCTTATTGGGACAAGGGAATTGAAATTCTGAAAGCCCGCGGCGCCGAAATTGTCAACATATCGCTGCCGCATACCAAATATGCGCTTGCAACTTATTATATTGTTGCGCCGGCGGAGGCTTCTTCAAATCTGGCCCGTTATGACGGTTTGCGCTTCGGATTGCGGGTGCCGGGCGAGCATTTGGACAATATGTATATTAACAGCCGCACGGAAGGGTTCGGCAAGGAAGTCAAACGCCGCATTATGATCGGCACTTATGTTTTGTCTGCCGGTTATTATGACGCTTATTATCTGAAAGCGCAGAAAGTGCGCCGCTTGATCCGTCAGGATTTTCTGAATGCCTTTGAAAAATGCGACGTGATTTTGACTCCGACGGCGCCGACCGCGGCTTTTCCGATTGGGGACAAGTCTATGGCAGAGAATCCCATTAATATGTGGCTGAACGACGTGTTTACGGTTTCGGTCAATCTGGCGGGACTGCCGGCAATGAGCCTGCCGATCGGCTTGTCCAAAGAAGGGCTGCCGCTGGGGTTGCAGCTGATAGGAAAAGCCTTTGACGAAGCGACGATATTCAAAGCTGCCGACGCTTTGGAGGCAGATGTGAAATTTATGGAGAAGAAATAAGATGAGCGGAATGATTATTGAAACGGCAAAAGGCAAATGGGAAATTGTTTGCGGTTTGGAGATTCACTGCCAGATTATTTCCAAGTCCAAAATGTTTTCAGGGGCTTCGACCCATTACGGTTCAGATGCCAACGAGAACGTTTCTTTTGTTGACGCTGGCATGCCCGGTATGCTGCCGACCCTGAACGAACACTGTGTTTATCAGGCAGTCAAGACCGGTTTGGGACTGAATGCGCAGATTAACAAATATTCCGAATTTTCGCGTAAAAATTATTTTTATGCCGATTTGCCGCAGGGATATCAGATTACGCAGTTTAAGTTTCCGATTGTGGGCGAGGGTGCCATCAGCATTGACCTGAGCGACGGTACCACCAAAGATATCCGCATTGAAAGAATGCACATTGAGCAGGATGCCGGAAAGTCTATTCATGATATGGCGCCGGACAAAAGCTTTATTGATTTGAACAGGGCCGGCGTCGGTTTGATGGAGATTGTGACCAAACCGGATTTCCGTTCGCCGGAAGAGGCCGGCGCGTTTTTGCGCAAGCTGCGTTCAATCGTTCGGTATCTCGGAACCTGCGACGGAAATATGGACGAGGGTTCCATGCGCTGTGACGTCAACGTTTCGGTGCGGCCGCTGGGCAGCGACGAACTGCGTACCCGCTGCGAAATGAAGAACGTCAATTCGGTCAAATTCGTCATGCAGGCAATTGAAAACGAAGCCAAGCGCCATATTGAGGTTTATGAAAGCGGCGGAACAATTGCTCAGGAAACGCGTCAGTTTGATCCTTCAACCGGGCAGACCAAAGTTATGCGCAAGAAAGAATTTGCTCATGACTACCGCTATTTCCCGGAGCCGGATCTTTTGCCGCTGGTTTTGGACGACGCTTATATCGAACGGGTTAAAAAAGATATGGTCGAACTTCCCGATGCCAAAAAAGCCCGCTTTGTCAACGAACTCGGTCTGACGGCTTATGATGCCATGATTATCTGCGAAAACCGCGAAACGGCCGACTTCTTTGAAAAGGCAGCCAAAGGGCATGATGCCAAAAAGGTGGCAAACTGGCTGATGGGCGACTTTTTTGCGATGCTGAACGAGAAAAAGGTTGAACTTAAAGATTCTCCGGTCAGCGCGGAAAATCTCGGCAAACTGGTTGAGTTGGTAACTTCGAACGTGATTAACGGCAAAACGGCCAAGGACGTGTTTGCAATTATGGCCGAGACCGGCGGTGATCCCGAAAAGATTGTAGAAGAAAAAGGATTGAAGCAGGTGACGGACAGCGGTGCTATTGAAGCCGTTATTGACGAGGTTATCGCTTCTTCTCCGGAGAATGTTGCCGCTTATAAGGCCGGAAAAACGGCTTTGATGGGGTGGTTCGTCGGACAGGTCATGAAGGCCTCCAAGGGGAAGGCTAATCCCGGAATGGTTAACCAACTCCTTAAGTCAAAGCTCGGATAAAGGTTTATCAGAGGCAAATCTGTGCGGTCTTGAAAAATTCGTACGTTTTTTTCGGGCGCCGGAATTTTTCAAGCCGCCGGAAATTGTTTTGCTTCAATCATTCTGAAAGCTTTGAATATTGATAAAAGGAAAAAGCATGGATTTTTTGAGCTTTTTAAAAAATTACAAGGCCTATAATGAAGAAGAGGAGGCCGAACGCCTTGCTTTTGTTCAGTTCTTGGAGGCTTTCGGCGATGAGGCCTATGAGCGGGACAATCTGGTCGGGCATTTTTCGTCTTCGGCGTGGATTGTCAATAAGGACCGCAGCAAGGTTTTGATGATTTTTCACAATATGTACAAAACCTGGGCCTGGGTCGGCGGACATGCGGACGGAGAAAAGGACCTTTTGGCCGTGGCGTTGAAAGAAACCGGAGAGGAAACCGGTTTGGAAAAGGTGCGACCGGTTTTTGAGTGTCCGATAGATTTGAATATGATGGTGGTGCATAATCATTATAAGCGCGGAAAATTTGTGCCGAGACATTTGCATCCGAATGTGGTTTATCTGCTGGAAGCCGATGAAAACGAGCCGATACGCGTTAAGGAAGACGAAAATTCCGGCGTGGCCTGGGTGCCGACGGGAAAGATGGGGGACTATGTTTCCAATGAATATACGATTGTTTATTACAAGCGTATTATGGAAAAAATCAAAAAATACGGCTGGTAAGGGGACAGGTTGATGTTTGACGGTGTTTTTATGCAGGGGCTGCTGGCCTCGATGGTGGCGGGACTGGTTACCGGTGTCGGCGGTTTTATGATTTTTCTGAAAAAGAAATATTCGCAGGATGACATTAATTTTATGCTGAATCTGGCGGCCGGCATTATGCTTGCGGCTTCGTTCTTTGCTTTGCTGGTGCCGGCGATGCAGCGGATTTCTGAGTTTGATCCGGATATCCATGTGGCAGGGTTTTGGTATGCCGGCGCGGTTTTTGCCGGCGTGGCGCTGGTGTGGATTTTGAATGAACTGCTGCCGCATGAGCATAATAACATGGGACAGCACGGGCTGCATTTCAGTCTGCAAAAGGCCTGGTTGTTCATTATAGCCATTACGCTGCACAAACTGCCCGAAGGTTTGGCCGTCGGTGTGGCATACAGCGCGGAAGACTTTATGAATCCGGACAGTTTGGTAATAGGCATTGCACTGCACAATATTCCGGAAGGGCTGACAATAGCCATATCATTGGTTGCGGCGCACAGCAGCAAGCTGAAAGCGGCGCTGACGGCGCTGCTGATCGGTATGGTGCAGCCGCTGGGCGCGGTTATCGGGTTGTTGACCATGGATTACAGCGACAAGATTGTGCCGTTGGGAATGGCTATGGCGGGCGGTACGCTGTTGTTTGTGGTCATTAATGAAATATTGCCGGAAACTTACGGGACCAAACAAACCGAGAAATCGGCGTTTGCCGTCTTTTTAGGGTTTATTTTTATGACATATCTGACCATGGTTATGGAGTAGGGATATTTATTTGCTCAAAAGCTGAAAAAAGCTATTGACGTTGTTTGAAACATCATATAAATATAACTCCGTACCACAAATGGAGAGTTGGCAGAGTGGTAATGCAGCGGATTGCTAATCCGTCATCGGGAATACCGATGCACAGGTTCGAGTCCTGTACTCTCCGCCACTGCAAGCCGCCTTTGATGGCGGCTTTTGTATTGGAGACAGGACTATGCCTCAGAAATTCATGGCTCGCTGCGGTTGCTGTCGCTTTCCTTGCTTACCGGCATTTCTGAGATGTTGCAGACAAAAAACTGACATTGGTCAGTTTTTTACTTAGCCATTCTGTACTCTCCGCCACTGCAAGCCGCCTTTGATGGCGGCTTTTGTATTGGAGACAGGACTACGCCTCAGAAATTCATGGCTCGCTGCGGTTGCTGTCGCTTTCCTTGCTTACCGGCATTTCTGAGATGTTGCAGACAAAAAACTGACATTGGTCAGTTTTTTACTTAGCCATTCTGTACTCTCCGCCACTGCAAGCCGCCTTTGATGGCGGCTTTTTTGTGATGAAAAGAGATTTTAAACTAAAATTACTTATTTTTGTGAAAAGGGCTGTGATTTACACAGCCCTTTTTGTGAAAAAAAACTATTTTGTTGGTCGGTGATTAGAAAGAGTATCTGGCACCGAGTAAGAATTCATGAGATGTGACATCATATTTTGATGATACATCAAACGGCTTTTTGAATGGAGCAACATTCATTTGTCCTGAATCTTTAACATTTCCATAATCAGTATATCTATAACCTGCATCAAATGAAATATTGTCCGTCATAGCATAAGATACACCGGCACCAATTTGCCAAGCCAAATTGTTATCACTTGACTTTTGGCTTACACCATTATCAGGCAATGATGCTTTGCTTTCGACTCTCGCATAACCTAAACCCGCTCCAACATAAGGTGTAAATTTGGTTCCTGTTTCAATATCGTAATAAACATTCAACATTGCTGAATAAACAGATGTTTCCGTTGTTGCATTTACCGTTGCTGGAGTAATAACCTTAAAAGCATTTGTGGAAGAATCTTTTGCGTCTTCATTCCAGCCAAATTCCAATTCACCTCTTAATTTACCGTATTTTACGGGAGTCGCAGCACCATAAGCCAATCTAATTCCCCAGACATCATCTTTGTGGTTGTTATCCAAAATTTTATTATAATGGTGATTTGTTCCGCTGAAAGAATAATGAGAATTTACACCAGCATCATTTTCCATTTTTACAAAAGCACCTTTTGCAGAAACATATTGATTAAAATCCATAGCATTTGCATTGAAAGCAAATAAAGCGGAAGCGACGCCCGCCAAGAGTAAAGTTTTGTTCATTTAATAACTTCCTTTCATTTTATATATAAAACTAAATCGCCTTGATGAGAGGCGACTGGAAGTTAGAACCTATTTGATAGAATAGTGTAGTGTATTTGGTATATGCATATACCTTATTAACTACCTTCCAGTCATAAAGACCAAAAGGTAGCTTTTTACGTCTGCTAAGCAGACAACTATCAACAGAGGGTTCTAAACCTCACAACGGTAATCAACCATTGCATAATCAGGTTATTTTATAAAAGGTTAAGTGTCAAATGAAAACTTTAGGTATTTATTTTGTTTTGTGCAAATTGTGTAATTAAAAAAGCGGCGTCCTTGAAGGATGCCGTTTTTTTCGAGTGTTTATAAGAGAAAAAGCAGGATTCCTCCGAAACAACACCATAGGAATATAAGTCCGCCAGTTGTATTGCCGGATATTTCATTGCCATAGCGGTCATAACGCGTGCCGTGGCGTTTGTCCCAATTGTGGTCCATAATCAGGCCGATGATGCCGACCGTAATGAAACCGATTGCGAAAATAATCAATTTACTTTCAATAAACAGCATAATGAGTTTTGTTTAGGAAAATACCTTGGCGTTGTTTAGCGCCAAGGTATCGGAAAATAAATGTGTTGTTATCAGCAGCGGGTTCTTCGTTTGGCAAATGCTTCTGCAGCGGTTATAAATATAAAAGCCGCCAGAGAAAAAATAAACCAAATCATCAGGCTTCCCAGTATCCAGCCGGCAAAAGGCATAACTGTCAGATCGAATTTTTCCAGCCAGTTTTCAAGGATACACATAAGCGGAGCATAAGCCGTAATGCTGAAAGCGGAACGAATCATCATTCGCGGAACGGTGCCTTCTTTGCAGTTTTTGGCTTCGCGGACCATAATTACGGAACCGCAACTCAAAAGAAAACCAAAGAAACCGAGCATGTAGTTGGCGACAACGCTTTCTTCGGCGAAAACAACGAATGCCAAGACGGCTATTATTCCCAGCAGACCGGTACCGTCCAAGAGGTTTGCTTTAGCTTCGTTAGGCATACTCATGAATTTTTTTACTAATTTTTTCATTTTGTAAATTTTTTTAAGTGAAGCTTATCAGTATGGCTTGCGAATAACATCACGGTTCATAGTAATAAGCATAAATGTAGTTGATTGCTGAAATATATATCACAATATTCCAGGGGTGTCAATTGTGAAAATGGACAAAAAGTTTTTATGGTTAAAACTTTATTTATTCTGTTTCTCTTTAAGCCGGATATTTCGCGATTATATCTGGTGCTGACGATGTATTTCTAACAAGGAGAAGTTAATGAAAAGCGTGAAATTGAATACTGAACGGGAAATGCCGATTATCGGTTTGGGAACCTGGCGGGCTGCTCCCGGAGAGGTTTATCAGGCGGTTCGCTGGGCAATCAAGCTCGGTTACCGGCATATTGACTGTGCCAGCATTTACGGCAATGAGAGCGAAATAGGGCAGGCGCTTAAAGATGCGGTCAGTGAAGGAGACATTAAGCGGGAAGAGCTGTTCATTACGTCTAAACTTTGGAATGACTCGCATGCGCCCGAAGACGTGCGTCCGGCTTTGGAGCGGACATTGAAAGATTTGCAGTTGGATTATCTGGACCTGTATCTGATGCATTGGCCGGTGGCTCAGAAAAAAGGTACGGGGGTTCCGGAAAGCGACGATGATATGGTTTCCTTGAAAGACATACCGATTGATTTGACTTGGGCGGAAATGGAAAAAGCCTATAATGACGGTTTGGTTAAGGCAATCGGCGTATCCAATTTCGGACCGAAACGTCTGGCAGAACTTTTGGAACAGGCTTCCGTTTTGCCGGCGGTTAATCAGGTCGAGTGTCATCCGCTGCTGCAGCAAAAGGAACTGATTGATTTCTGCCAAAAGAATAATATTGCCGTTACGGCTTACTCTCCGCTCGGTTCTCAACATAATGCCGGAGGACATGGAGTTTTGGACAATGCCGTGGTTCAGGAGATGGCCAAACGTTTGAAAGTTACGGCGGCACAGCTGGTTTTGGCCTGGATGATGCAACGCGGCGTGATTGTTATTCCAAAGTCGGTTCATCAGGAGCGCATCAGGGAAAATTTTGCTTCTCTGGCGGTGGAACTTGACGAAGCGGATATGGAAAAAATTGCGGTTTTGGACGAGGGGCACCGTTTTGTTGACGGCTCCGTTTTTGAAAAAGGCGATTACGTCAATATTTTCGAATAGCGGTTTATGTAAAAAAAAGAGATAAATTTCATAAAGAAATTTATCTCTTTTTTTTATAACAGTATTTGTTTTTCCAGTTGTTTGTCATACCAGCAGACGGAATATATGTCTTGTATGAAGTTTTTCGGCATACTTACGCTTTTGGAAGAATCTTCCAAAGCCTGAAAAACAATTTTTTCTGATTTTAGTATGCGTTTTGCCGGAAAAACTCTGCGCGACAGTTCGGGCAAATGAACCTCGGTATAGAACCGCCGCTGACAGATATCAATGAACAGTTTTGATTTGCTCAGCATTATACCGGCTTTATATGCCGTAACGCCGTTTACCGTTTCTTCAATAACTGCCCATTTCAAAGATTTTTTTTCAATATTGAAACTTTGTTTCAACATGTCAAATGTTTTCATAGAATAATTTATTAATTCATGTAAGCAGGAAATATATATGATATTTTGGTTATTTTGTCAATATTTTTTTACTTTATATTTTTGTTAATTGACAAAAAGGCATAAGAGATGCATAATTTAAGCATATAAATGTCAGATTAGGATAATGATATGGACAAAAAAACATCTAAAGCCGCCAATATCAGTTTACTTGCGAACAGAGTGTATTTTGCAACCAAGCTTATTGCCGCATGCGACGTTTGCAACGATTTTGACGCTGCAGGACAGCCGCAGTCCGCGGAGTTTAAATCATATCTTGCAAATCTTGATAAACTGGTTTCCGACATGAAAAAGGTTGATGAAAGTGATGAAGCTTTGGAAGCCGGTATAAAAGCCGAAGGAATTTTGAACGGCTTAAATGCACTTGATGATAACGGCAGGTTAAAACCTCAGGAAGAATTGTTCGAAAGCTTCAGGCTGCGTTTGGAGCGGCAGAAAAACGAAAAACTTGCCGAGTGTCTGGCTTTTTATCGCCAAAATGATTCGAAGGAAGGCGAGAAATTGAGAAAAGATTTTGAAGAGTTTTTGAAAAAGAATCAGATTAAAAACATTGAAAGCGGTTCTCTTAACAGCTCTGACAAAGGAAAGATCAAGAAAATAAGAGAGAATCTGGCCGATGATTTTGCTCTGTTGCAAAAGGTTCAGCCGGATCATCTTTTTAACAAAATTCTCAGTGATGACGTAAAAAAACAGACTTCCGGGTTGGGATATTCGGTTTATTACGTTCAGGAAGATCCGGTTAAAAATGATGAATTGGGAAAGGATTTTAACAGTAATCCGGAAAGTAAGCAGAAGTTTTTAAAGCTTATGGGGTATTTGTTTGATTTGGGAGAAAAGTTAAAAAATAATCCGTCGGCGGTCAACAGTTCTCATTATAATATGATTAAAGAATTTTCGGGGAATCATGATTTTTCGGCGGATACGATCAATAAGATTGCCGAAAAATGCTATAGTTCGCTTGAAACGGGGTTATGGGCCTATAAAAATAAGGTGAATTATGACAGATTCACCAAGAAAAGCGATTATATGAAAACCAACGTGTCTTTATGGATTAAGGATTTGAAGCTGGGAAAGAACAATATCGGCAGACTGGCGCTCCTTTCTCCGAGCGAAGAACGGGAGTATCAGAACGCCAGCGAGCTTCGCAAAGAAGAAATTGCTAAAAAACATATCAGCATACATCACAAACTTCCGAAAAAATATCATAATTTAGTGCCTGGAAACGAGTTTGACTTTAACCATATCAGTAACTTTATGATGATAATTGACGGTAATCTTCATAACCAGCGGCACAAAAAAGACCTGAAAAATAAAATTCTGCTGGGTGCCAACCATGATAACTCGATTTTTGCGGCGCCGAATGAAGATATGAGCAGAGAACTCAATGTGGCTATGTCCATTAAGGAGCCGGAATCAATTGCGCAAAAGCGGAATCCCAACGTCGGCGGCAAAAAGGAAATTAACGTCATGTCATTGATTTTGGGGCGCAGCCAGAATGTGGCCTGAGCAAAATAAACTTTGAAAATCGGAAAAAGAGCTAACCGTTGATGTTAACTCTTTTTTTTATATTCTTTTCAGAAACTTTTCCAATTCGTCTTGCTTCTCCCAGCGGATTTCAATTTCCAGAACCTGAAAGTGTTTTTGCAGTTCCGCCGGAATTTTGACAAAGTCTTTGGCTGTGGTGTAAAGAGCTGCCTGATGTTGGTCGGCCTCTTTGATGAGAAGGTTCAGTTCCTCTGCGGAATATTGGTGATGATCGGGGAAATCAACGGTTTTGAGCAATTCAAAACCTTGTTCTTTCATTGAATCGTAAAATTTTTGCGGGCGGCCGATGCCGGCAAAGGCAATGGCCCTGCGGTTGGCGGAGGATGGTTTTTGCGCTGTGACGGTGCCTTTGAATATCGGCAGAAAGGAAAATTTTTGTGCCAGATTATGTCTGTCTTTGCCGATGATGATGACGGCCTGTGCGCGTTTCAGTCCGTCATGCAGGCTTTCGCGCAGGGGACCGGCGGGAATGCCGCGGCCGTTGCCGTATCCGAAACCACCGTCAAAAACCAGAAAAGACAAATCTTTGTGCAAACCGGGATTTTGGAAGCCGTCGTCCATCAGGATAATATCAGCTCCGGCGGTAACGGCTTTTTGGGCGGCGGCATAACGGTCGGGATTGACGACAACCGGCGCCTGCCTTGAAAGAAGCAGAGGTTCGTCTCCGACTTCCGCGGCCGAATGTTTTTGAGGGTCGACGATGACGTTCTTCAGTGTTCCGCCGTATCCGCGGGAGACAAAAAACGGTTTGCGGCCGAGTTTTTGCAGTATGGCGGCAAGGGAAACCGCAACCGGAGTTTTGCCGGTGCCGCCGGCCGTCAGATTGCCGATGCAGATGACCGGGCGGTCTGTCTTGCGAGGTTTGGAAAACAGAATATTAAGTCTGGTGACCAGATTGTAGATTATGCCAAAAGGCAGCAAAAGATCGGAAACCAGATTTTTATCCTGCCAAAAGCCCGGTGTTTTCATGATTACAGATATCCTTTGATTTTTTCGACAATGCCGTCCAGGACTTTTGCTTCGCCGTATGCCCAGTTGTAGGCCAGACTGCGTTTGGCTTCAAGCAGATCTTTGTTTTGGAGAAGCTGCAGAAGCATATTTTCAAGTTCGGCGGCATCGTTGACCTGAATGACGGCATCGGCTTTTTTGGCGCGGTTCATGGCATCAGTAAAATTGTGCATATAAGGTCCGACAATGACCGCGTCGCGAAAACGAGAAGGTTCCATAAAGTTCTGGCCGCCATGCGGAATAAGCGAACCGCCGATGAAAACGATCGGCGACAAGTCATACCAAATGCCGACTTCGCCGATGGTGTCGGCAATATATACGTTCGTGTCCGGGGAGATTTTCTCGCCCTTGGAGCGCAGCGCCGTTTTGAGGCCGAGGCCGTTCAGCTGTTCCTGAATTTCGGGGCCGCGGTTGGGGTGGCGGGGAGCAATCAGGGTGAGAAGGCCGGGAATTTCGGTGTTTGTGTTCTTCAAAAAACGGCCGATTTTGAGTTCTTCGTCGTGGTGCGTCGAACTGACGACCCACAGCGGGCGGCCGTTGATTTGTTTTTCAATCTCGGCTTTTTTGTTCGGATCGACCGGCGGATTAATGCCGGCATATTTGAGGTTGCCCAGACACATGGAATTTTTGGCGCCGAGCACGCGCAGCCGATAGGCGTCTTCTTCCGATTGTCCGAGGCAGAAAGTGAAGCAGTCAAGCAGTTCTTTGCTGATGAAATCAAACTGCTGCCAGCGTTTGAACGACTTGTTGGAAATGCGTCCGTTGACCAGAATCAGCGGAATGTTTTTGCGTTTGATGCCCGAAAGTAGCGCCGGCCAAAGGTCTGATTCGAACCATAAGACCAGATCCGGCTGCCAGTGACGGATGAAACGCGTTACAAAAGCGGGATTGTCAATGGGGATATATTGGTGAAAAGCCCGTTCGGGAAGCCTTTTTTCCATAACTTCGGCCGAGGTGACGGTGCCGGTGGTGACCATAACGTGAGAATCGGGATAGCTTTCCAGCAGCTTGTTTATCAAAGGCAGCATGGACAAAGATTCTCCGACGGAAGCGCCATGCAGCCAAATGAGTTTGCCTTCGGGGCGTTTTTTTGAGGGACGGCCGATGCGCTCGTTAAAACGTTTGACGTCCTCTTTGCCGTTGAGTTGGCGTTTTTTGATATAGCGCTTAATAACCAAAGGGTACAAAATGCGGATCAGAGTGTTGTAGATGCGGATAAACATATTTATTTCTCACGGTTATTTTCGTTTAATTTTCTGTTTTTTGGGTTTCAGTCCCGGTAGAACCGGAGACAAGCCCATGGCACGGTCCGATTCAAAATTGATTTCGTTCAGCGCCGTTTCGACCAGAAGCCGATATTTTTCGAGTTCTTCGTCATTTTGGGTCTGTGGAATGTAGATCGGAGCGGTGAAGCGGCAAATGCCTTTGCCGAAGGGGAAAGGAACCATCATTTTGTCCCAGGCTTTGCCGACGATTTTGCATCTTTGAACGCTGTATGTCATGCCGATAACGGGTTTCCCGGTTTTCTGCGCATAGTAAACGGGACTCATGGAGAGGTGCATCCTCGGGCCGCGGGGACCGTCGGGAATGATGCAGATGGAGCGGTTTTGTTCCAGCGAAGACATCAGATTCAGCGCGGCGCCGCGGGCGTTGTTGTTGCTGGAACCGCCGATGGTGCCGAGACCGTAACGCCGAAGAACGCCGGCAATCATCCGGCCGTCATTGTGCAGGGAAACCAGAGCGTCAAGCGGATAGCGATAGTCGCGGAAAGACGGCAGCATCAAGGCGCGTCCGTGCCAGCCGATTAAGACGAAGCTTTCGCCTTTTTCCCAGAGACCGACGGCGTTTTCACGACCTTCAATCTGCCAGCTGGTAGTTTTGTATACCAAACGGGTATACCAATATATCAGGCAGCTGATAAGGCCGGTGACAAGGTTTGACTTGGTAATTTTCTTGTTAAAGTTTTTGATATGTTCTTTTAGTTTCATCAGCGGTTATTTCTTTATGGTATCGGTTATAGAAATGCCGATTTTATCACTTTCCGTTATAACAACTTCTCCGTGGCCGATCAGGACATCATTGGCATAGATGTCAACGTAGTCGTTAACGTCACGGTCCAGTTCCACAACGGCGCCGCGTCCCAGCTTTAAGAGCTGGTGAACCCTCAAGTTCGCGCTGCCGAGCGTTACGGAAACGTTAACCATTATTTCTTCGCCGATGTCGGTGTTTATTTTTGAGCCAGCCATGAAAAAACCTTCTTTTGTTAATATGTTTACCACATAATATATAATTTTTTTTAATCTGCAAATTCAATTTGTTTATTTATTATACCTAAAAATGCGTTTTTGCGGGCAAAACGGAGCTTGTTGTGGATTAAAAAGTTTAATGATTGCCCGGAGAGGTTAAATGTGCCAAAAAAGTTCAGGCGCCGTATTGCAGTTTGGATTATGTTTTCTTATATAAATATGGTAACAGAGAATTTTTGAGGAAATTAGAAATGGCCGCAAAGAAAAAGAAATATCCGGTTCTTCCGCTGAGAGACATTGTCGTTTATCCGAAGATGATTGTGCCGCTGTTTGTCGGGCGGGACAAATCAATCAGGGCGCTGCAAAGCGTTGTGGACAGCGACGGAAACATCATTCTGGCAACTCAGAAAGAAGCGGCGATTGAAGACCCTCAGGCCGATGACATCTATGATATAGGCACGCTCGGCACCGTGGTGCAGATGCTGAAACTTCCCGACGGAACCGTGAAGGTTCTGATTGAAGGAATGGAACGCGTTAAAATCCTGAAATATGTAAAAAACAAAGAGTTTCTTGAAGCCGAAGCTGAAGTCGTGCCCGAAGTCCGGGATGAGGACGGCGTCGAACTGGCGGCTCTGGTGCGTGCCGTGCTGTCGCAGTTTGAAGAATATGTCAAACTTTCCAAAAAGACGCCGCCCGAGGTTTTGGTTTCGGTTAACCAGATTGAGGATTACGGCAAGCTGGCGGATACCATTGCCGCGCATTTGTCTTTGAAAATTTCGGAAAAGCAGGCCTTGCTTGAAGGTAAGACTCTGGCGGAGCGTTTTGAAAAAATTCTGGGCTTTATGGATGCGGAGCTTACGGTTTTGGAAGTTGAAAACAAAATCAAGACCCGCGTGAAAAAACAAATGGAAAAAAGCCAGAAGGAATATTATCTGAACGAGCAGATGAAAGCCATTCAGAAAGAGCTCGGCGACGGAGACGAAGATTCCGAAATTACGGAATACATGAAAAAAATCGAGAAGACCAAACTTTCCAAAGAGGCCAAGGAAAAAGCCCTGGCCGAAGTTAAAAAGCTCAAGTCCATGAGCGCCATGTCCAGCGAAGCGACCGTGGTGCGCAACTATCTGGACTGGCTGCTGGACATTCCCTGGAAAAAACGTTCCAAGGTCAACAAAGACCTCAACAAGGCTTTGGAGATTTTGGAAAAAGACCATTACGGCCTGGAAAAGGTCAAGGAAAGAATTGTCGAATATCTGGCCGTGCAGGCGCGCGCGGACAAGGTCAAGGGACCTATTTTATGTCTGGTCGGCCCTCCGGGCGTGGGCAAAACGTCGCTGGGCAAATCCATTGCCCGGGCAACCGGCAGAAGCTTTGTCCGGGCTTCGCTCGGCGGTATGCGCGACGAGGCGGAAATCAGAGGGCATCGCAGAACCTATATCGGTTCCATGCCGGGCAAGATCATCAAAGGCATGAAAAAGGCCGCTACCTCCAATCCGCTGTTTCTGCTTGACGAGATAGACAAGCTGGGCAACGACTATCGCGGCGATCCGTCGTCCGCGCTGCTGGAGGTGCTTGACCCCGAGCAGAACTCAAGCTTCAACGATCATTATCTGGAAGTGGACTATGACCTTTCGGACGTTATGTTCGTGACGACGGCCAATTCGCTCGATATGCCGCGGCCGCTGCTTGACCGTATGGAAATCATCCGACTGTCGGGATATACGGAAGAGGAAAAAATCGAAATAGCCAAACGGCATTTGATTCCGAAAATATTTAACGAAAACGCGGTTAAAAAACAAGAACTGGATATTTCCGAAGACGCCATCCGCGACATTATCCGCTATTATACCCGCGAGGCCGGCGTGCGTAACCTGGAAAGGGAACTTTCGACGATTGCCCGCAAGGCGGTTAAGGAAATTTTGCTTTCTCAGGGTAAGAAGACCAAAGTAAACGTTACGCCGAAAAATCTGGAGAAATATCTGGGTGTCATCAAATATCGTTACGGCGAAGCGGAACAAAAGGATCATGTCGGCGTGACGACGGGGTTGGCCTGGACGGAAGTCGGCGGCGATATCCTGTTTATTGAAGCGGTCGATATGCCGGGCAAGGGCAAAGTTACCGAAACCGGCAAACTCGGCGACGTGATGAAGGAATCCATTGAGACGGCTTATTCGGTTGTCCGGGCACATTGCCGGGAACTGGGGATTAATCCGGAGATTTTCGAGAAAACGGACATTCATGTTCACGTTCCCGAAGGTGCAACGCCGAAAGACGGTCCTTCCGCCGGTATTGCCATGTATACGACATTGGTTTCGGTGCTGACCAAAATTCCGGTCCGGAAAGATGTGGCCATGACCGGCGAAATTACGCTGCAGGGCAGGGTTCTGCCGATCGGCGGTCTGAAGGAAAAGCTTTTGGCAGCTTTGCGCGGCGGAATAAAAACGGTAATTATACCGAAAGACAACGAAAAGGATTTGGCCGAGATTCCGGACAATGTCAAAAAAGGCATGAAGATTATTCCGGTTTCGGAAGTCAGCGAGGTAATAAATATTGCGCTGAACGAAAAGGTGGAACCTTTGAAACAAATATGCCGCTGTGAAGACGTTATAGAGCCGGTATGCGGTCAGCGTCAGTGATATTTTGCGGTATAAGAAGCAAAAGACCCGGAATCTTTAAGGATTTCGGGTCTTTTATCGTAAAAATCAGAATCGCCGGCATAAGATTAAATATTGCTTAAAAACATTGCCAGGCTTGATTTAGCTGTGAATAAGTGCATAAAAAGTGTTGGAGAGGGGGTATTGAGATGAAAAATGTGCACTTTTTTGTATGTAATCATTGATTTTGTTTGACTTCTAAAAAAAATCACGCTTAAATTTTTGTGTGAAGCCGATAAAGGCTTTCCAATGGTTTATAACTTATATTTAGAGGGAGTCCTCACCGTGAATAAAAATGAACTCATTTCTAGCATTGCTAACGAAACTGGCTTGACAAAAACCGATTCAGCCAAAGCTGTTGACGCTTTTGTTGCTTCTATCACTAAAGCTTTGAAATCCGGCGACGAAGTTCGTCTGGTTGGTTTTGGTACTTTTGCCGTTACCAAACGTTCTGCTACTACCGGCCGCAATCCGCGTACCGGCGCCGCCATTAAGATTCCTGCCCGCAAGCAGGCTAAATTCAAAGCCGGTAAAGCTCTTCAGGATTCTGTAAACTAATTTAAGTCAGGGTCGGTTCGTCCGGCCCTTTAGTTTATGATCCTGGTATTATTTTTGAATGCAAAAGCGGATACGATGTGTGTATCCGCTTTTTTTTCTTTATTTTGTCAATTTTCTGTGTTATAGTTATATTAATCCTGATAAACAACGTGTTGCAGAGGTTAATATGAAAAAGTTTAAACTTGCGTCAGATAAGATGAAAAAAGTTTTTCGCGGGGCCCTGATTGCCGGCGTGGCGATGATGGCGATGGGCACGCCGCAGCAGGCTCAGGCGCAGAGCCTTTTGGACCGTTATAAAAACAGCGGCATTCATAAAATCATTAAGGGTGTTACGGATGTCTTGGCAGACGTCAACAATACGACGGCATATGCCCGGGGTGACGTTGCCGGTATCAGAGTGTATGGCAACAGTGTGAGAAGCAACGTGCAGGGTGTTTCCATGGAGGTGGAAGATTTGACGGGTATTTCTTTGAAAAGCCAGAGAAATCAGGTTGATGACAATACCGCGGAGCAGAAGTTGCAGAGACGCAGACAGCAGGTTGCTTCGACCAAACAAAGCATGGCGGCGGCCAAAAGCAGCGGAGGTCAGAATCGGGCAGCCGTGTCTACCGGACAAAACGCTGCGGTCAGGGAAATTTCACTTGATCAACTGGTGAAAATGAGCGGCAGTGTTCAGCGCCAGGAAACAGGAACCGTAAGGTCAAACGCCAATGCAGGCCAGAACAGGGGAACGACCTCGGTTAGCCTGAATGATTTGGTTCAGAGAATGAACAAGACGCGTTAATAAAGCAAGCCTTGAAAAAAAAGCGCCGTTTAAATCGGCGTTTTTTTTTGTATAAATTTTTTTCGAAATTTTGTCATTTTTCTCTTGAATACATTTGCAATATGTGTTATATATTAACCCATGCAGTAAGAAATTATCTTTATTATTAACATAAAATACCAGAAATTATGGCAAAGTATTCAAAAAAACAGTTGAAAGAGATTGAAGGTAACGCAAAGAACGCAGGTTTGGAAAAATTCCGTCACTATGCTACGCCCCGCGGATATTATATGCTTGAATCCACATACGGCGTGCGCGTTCTTATCCATCATAACAAAAAGTCTCAGTGCGAAGCTGTTGACGCCGTTGCCGAGAAAACCGGAGAGAAGGGCTGGATTGTCAATATGGCAAACAGGCAGCGCAAATTCGTAACCGAGAAGGGAGGTTACAAGGTCTTGTAAAACTGTTTTAGTTTGAGAATTAAAAGTGTTGCAGCGTTTTTATGCTGCAACACTTTTTTTATATCTGGATTTCGTATAAATAAGGCTGGGATGTTTCGTTGTGCTCAGCATGACGATATTAAGCAGCTGAGATCCTTCGCTTCGTTCAGGATGACATTGTCTTTACCGTCATGGCGGACTTGATCCTGTATCCAGGTGGGATAAGGAATCAATGTTTGATTTGGATATCGGTTCGGGGCCGGTGTGACAGGGTGGCTTTTTTAATTGGTGAATGCTGAGAGGTACATAAGCTATCGCTTATTTGGTACAACAGCATCTAAATTTTGTTTCAAAAATATTTAGTTTTTTTTCTCAAAATTAAGATGTTGTTGCTCTTGCAGACAAAAAACACCGGAGCAACGGTGTTTTTTACTTAGCGAGCTCTTTTGAGTTAGAACCTCTCAGCCATAAAAAAAAGTCTGCATAAAGCAGACCTTTTTATGGTGGGCGCTGAGAGGTTCGAACTCCCGACCCTCTCGGTGTAAACGAGATGCTCTTCCAGCTGAGCTAAGCGCCCATCGTGTTTACAGAGGAGTTTATACACTTTCAAAAATAATTAATCAAGCTTTTTTTTCAAAAAAAATGTTTTTATTGGCAATTGTTGCGTCGTAATCGGGTTACTGCTTGAAAACAGGAATTTTTTTATACTTGGATTGAGGCTCTACAGTTTAATTTATGCCGACAAAATATAAACGGGCAACAGTTTTTTTTCTTGATATCCGGCCAGAAGAAAAAAAGAATCTGTAAGTTCAAAAACAAAAAAACGGGCTCTAAAACGGCTTGTATTTTGACTGAAGTTTGGTTATATTGTTTTTATTGTTTTTTTATCGTGAGGAGATATCCATGGAAAACAGAGTGGCCATTGTCGGCATTATTGTTGAAAATATGAATTCGGTTGAGGCTTTGAATGCCGTTTTACACGAATATGCCGGGTATATTATTGGCAGAATGGGAATCCCTTACAGAGAAAGAAAACTTAATATTATTTCGGTTGCCATGGACGCTCCGCAGGAAACAATCTGCGCCATGTCCGGAAAAATCGGCAATCTTGAAGGAATTACCGTAAAAACCGCTTATTCTAATTGTTAGAATAATTTCTGTAACCTGACAGGGAAGAGAAATCTGACCTAAAAGAAAGAGAACTGATATAATGTATAATCCCAAGTCATTGAAGGCAGAGGAGTTCATCAGCCACGAAGAGGTGATGGATACGCTTAAATATGCCGATGAGAACAAAAACAACGCCGCACTGATAGACAAAGTTCTGACCAAAGCCAGAGAAAGGAAAGGGCTGAGCCACCGTGAAGCCTTGCTGCTTCTGGACTGTGACATTCCTGAAAAAAACCGGGAAATATTTGCTTTGGCCGAGCAGATTAAGAAAGATTATTACGGCAACAGAATTGTGATGTTTGCGCCGCTGTATCTTTCAAACTACTGCGTCAACGGCTGCGTATATTGTCCTTACCATGCCAAAAACAAGCATATTCCGCGGAAAAAACTGACACAGGAGGAAATTGCCAGAGAAGTGATTGCGCTGCAGGATATGGGGCATAAGCGGCTGGCGATAGAATCCGGCGAAGATCCGGTCAACAATCCAATAGAATATATTCTTGAGAGCATTAAGACCATATACGGCATCAAGCACAAAAACGGAGCCATTCGCCGCGTTAATGTGAATATTGCGGCGACGACGGTTGAAAACTATCGTAAGCTTAAAGAAGCCGGAATCGGTACTTATATTCTGTTTCAGGAGACCTATCACAAAGATAGTTACGAAAAACTGCATCCGACCGGGCCGAAGCATAACTATGCATATCATACCGAGGCAATGGACCGGGCCATGGAAGGCGGAATTGACGATGTGGGTCTGGGTGTTTTGTTCGGGCTGGAAATGTATCGTTATGAATTTGCCGGACTGCTGATGCATGCCGAGCATCTGGAAGCTGTTCACGGCGTGGGACCGCATACGATTTCGGTGCCGAGAATCCGTCGTGCGGACGATATTGACCCGAATGTTTTTGACAATGGCATTGACGATGAGATTTTTGCCAAAATTGTGGCCTGTATCCGTATTGCCGTTCCTTATACGGGAATGATCATGTCGACCAGAGAATCCAAAGAATGCCGCGAACGGGTGATTCATTACGGTATTTCTCAAATCAGCGGCGGTTCCAAGACCAGCGTCGGCGGCTATGATACGCCGGAACCGGAGGACGGCAAGTCCGAACAGTTTGAAGTGAGCGACACCCGTACGCTGGACGAGGTGGTACGGTGGCTGATGCAGATCGGTTATATTCCGAGTTTCTGTACGGCCTGTTACCGGGAAGGAAGGACCGGCGACAGATTCATGGCGCTGTGCAAAAATCTGCAAATTCACAACTGCTGTCTGCCCAATGCCCTGATGACGCTCAAGGAATATCTGATGGATTATGCCAGCCCGGAAACGCGCAAGGTCGGCGAGGCGCTGATTAAGGCGGAGCTGAACAATATTCCGAAGGAAAAGGTCCGCGGAATTTGCGAGGATTATATCGGTAAGATTGAACAAGGCGAACGCGATTTTCGTTTTTAGGGTCGGTTTTAGGAAAAAATGCCGTCGGAATGTTCCGACGGCATTTTTTTGCTTAAAAAAGTGAACTTACGCAGAAAAAACACCGTTGTAAAAGTGTATGTTAATTTTACGGAGGGTGAAGATGAAAAAGATTTTACTGGTTTTAATGATGCTTATGGTCGGTGTCGGCATTGCGGAGGCGCGTGAGCATCATCCGCATTTTTGGCACGGGCCGGCGCCGGTTCGGGCGGAAAGAGAGCCTGTGCGTCATTTGGCATTGGAAGCCTTTTGGGGCGGATTGGCCGGTTCTGCAATCGGAAGCTACATTGTGACCGGACAATATCGGCCGGTGCCGGTTTCCGACGTCAGCTGTATGGTCTTGCGGTCGAGAACAAACGGCAGCATTGTAAAGAAATGCGTCAGTGCCGACAGCGTTCAGACTTGGACACGGCAGGATGTTTACGATGTTTTGTATGTCGAATGATTAAATTGTAAAAAGTGTGATTAATTATATTATTGTTAATACTTGCCTATTATGCTAAAATAGTTTCTTGGATAGTCTCTAGCGAGGATAAAGCAATGCCCGGGTTTGAACAAGCTTATCAATATTGGATGACTAAAGGCGGCTATGATACTTTTGCCGGAAACTGGTATGACTGCCGCAAAAAGCGGGAGAATCCCGGCTATTTTTCTCATCACCGGGATGCCGCCGACGTTGCCCGTTATAAACGGCAGATTGACGAAGCCTCCGAAAGGATTGTCAGAATCCTCTATGATTTCGGAAGCGACTATTATTTCGGCAATAAAAAAGGATTTGAAGTGAACTACGGCCAGCTTCTGGAGCTGGAAACGCCGGAGCTTGAGGAACTGTGTGATTTGACCTCCAAGTTTAACGGTGTTTTGAGCAAGTTCGATTTCAGCAAAGCTCCCGATGATAAATTGATTTTATGTTCTAATTTTGCCGCAATTACCAAATATGGGCACCGATTGGAACTGACCGGCCGGAAAATAAGCATGACGGCCTGTTATAACCGGATTGTCAATCTGGTGCGCAAAATTCCTGCCGGCAGCGGCAAGGCTTATTTTATAAATGAGTTTTTTTGCAAGAACAAAGGCGCGCCGGCTTTCTTTGCCATGCGTTTGAAAGTTTTGGAAAAGCTGGCGGACGAGGTGTCCGACCTGAAGCTGCAATATGCGTTGATGAACGACTTTGACCATTGCGAGCATATGGCAGACGAGGTCTTTTATGACAATTTTATAGAAAAGGTTATTCCCCGGGCCGTAGAAAATCCTAAAAACACTTTTGGTCTGGCGGCCGACAAATGGAGCAGCAGAGTCGGCGGAATCGGACTGGCCGATTTTGCGTACCAGAGCTATGCGCGTAAGATAACGCCAAAGAACATTCATCTGCTGATTTGCATGTCGCGGGAAATTCCGTCGCTGAACGCCAGACTGCATGAGAAAAACCGCAAGGACGCAAAGTTTCTTGACGCAGCGTTTGAGGGGTTTAAGGACGCTTTTTATGCGGCGGCTCCGGGAATGGGAATTTTGGCGGACAAAATGCTTGCTTATTATGACGCCAAGGACGATCCGGCATTGTTATCCGAAAAAAGACGGGATTTGATAGAAACGGGTGACGTTTTTCTTCCCGAAAGCGACGGACTTACGGATTTGGCGCGTTATGATGCTCTGAACGAAACCGGCAAAAAAAATATCGCCGTTCTGCGACGGCTGCGCAAAAACATGCCCGGAGCCGGCTGTATCAGGCCTGAAACCGGAGACCGGGAAACGGATGCTCTGGCAAAAGAACTGGAAGAACGTCCGTCTTTGGAAGCTGCCGGCGCTTTGCTGGAAGACGTCAACAAAAAGCTGGTCAAGATGATTGAACGCGGACAAAGGGGCATTACGCCGGAGACGGTGGAGCTTCTGGACTGGGCCGATATGCGTACGGCAGCCGTTTTGCAGAAGATTGACGTTAAAAAACAAACCGGCCTTTATAAAAACCCGGCTTTTAAGCAAATTCTGCTTTTCAGCGATTTGATCAACAACAACTGCGATGATTTTGATCCCGAGGCTTTTGAGAAGTTTTACAACAAGAAAATTTTTAATGCCGAAACGCCGGAAGCGGCATATCGCAAAGCGGCGGAACGGCAGGTGAAAAATATGTTTTCGCTGTTTGCCTTGTATGACGAAATCCGAAAGACCGGATTTTTTGACAGGGAAAGCGGCGGGACGACGGTTTGCAACTATGCGGATATAGTCAAGCTCCAGTCCAAGGAGCGCAAAGAACGCATTGTTTCAGGAACGGTTTTGAAGGCGGTTCAGTCCTTTTCCTGCATTGAAGGCAACGATAGCTGCGGCGTGCATGAACATCCGCAAAGCTATGCGGGAATGGAAAGCTTGTATATGTCTTCGGGAACGATGGATAAAATTGCTAAATGACAAGCGCCGAAAAAGATTGTATAAGTGCAGAAACAGTTGTTAAATGAATATCAGAAAAAATCAAATTGGAACTGAAAATAATGAAAAAAGAACTTTTGGCGCCGGCCGGGGATATTGAGGCCGGGTATGCCGCGCTTTATTATGGTGCGGATGCCGTTTATCTGGGGCTGCGGCAGTTTTCGGCGCGGGCGACGGCGGCTAATTTTGACGAACAGGCGCTTAACGAATTTACGGCTTATGCCCACTCGCTGGGGCGCAAGGTTTATGCCGCGGTCAATACGCTGGTGCAGGAAGACGAGCTTGACGATTTGCTGAGAACGCTGGATATGTGCGCGAAATACGGCGTTGATGCCGTCATCATTCAGGATATGGGTGTGGCCGAAATTATCCGCGAGCATTATCCGGAACTGGAAATGCACGCCAGTACGCAAATGGCCGTTCATAATAAAGAAGGGGCTTTGGCTCTGCAAAAGATGGGATTCAGCCGCGTGGTGCTGGCTCGGGAACTGAGCCTGCCGGAAATTCGGGAAATTGCGGCAATTCCGGGTTTGGAGACCGAGGCTTTTATTCATGGGGCATTGTGCTATTCTTACAGCGGCGTTTGTCTGTTTTCTTCTCTGGAAACCGGAAAAAGCGCCAATCGGGGAAAATGCCTGTATCCGTGTCGGGCGGCTTTTCACGGTTCATGCGGCGAAAAACATTATTTCTCAATGAAAGATATGGCATTGCAGGAAGACGTTTTAAAAATGCCGGTCACGTCGCTGAAGATAGAGGGACGCAAAAAAACGGCTCTGTATGTGGCGGCGGTAACGGATTATTACCGGCGGATTCTGGACGGCAAAGGCGCTGACGAAAAGCGCGCGGAGAACATACGACAGATTTTTTCAAGGCCTTGGACCAAATTTCACTTCAACGGCAAAAACAAAGATGTCATCGACAGGGATTTCGTCGGCCACCGAGGTTTGAAAATCGGGCAGATCAGCCGTTTGGAAAAGGGGCGTTTTTTTATTAAAACCAACCATAAAATCGCGCGTTATGACGGTATTCAGATTGATGTCGCCGGAGAGGAGAAACCTTTCGGATTTTCTCTGCAAATGCTCAGGGTGAACGGCAAAAACGTTTTTGAAGCCAAGCCCGGAGAAACGGCGGAAATAAGGCTTCCAGCCGGAGCGCCGGGGCTTGAGTGCGGTTGGAGCGTTTATCTTGCTTCCTCAAGCGAGGTTAAGGGGGCTTATCCTTTTGCCAAACCCCGGCCCGGAGAATATAAACGCCGGGAGGAAATTGAAGTTATACTGAAAGTTTCGGCCGGAGAAATTGCCGCTTCGGCCGCCGGAAAAACGGCGGCTTTGACCGGAACGTTTATGCCGGCAAAAGATGCGGCGAAAACCGAGAGTGCGGTCAAAGCGGCGTTCGGTAAGACCGGAGATACGGAGCTGGCGTTGAAAGCCGTAATAATCGACAATCCTGACGGACGTTTTGTTCCGGTTTCAATGTTAAACGAGCTGCGCAGAAAACTCTACAGTCAGATTGAAACGATGAGCAAGCAAGGCCAAATGACGCCGGTAAAACCCAGAAAACTGCCTGAGAAGGCTCAATGGCTGATTAAGACAGATCAGCCGGAATGCCTGTCACAAACAGATTTAAGCCGGGTCGCAGAGGTTGTTGTTTTGCTTGATCGCGAAACGGACATTGAAAAAATTGCCGCTTTGCCGAAAAACAAAGTCCGTCTGGCATTGCCTACGGTATGCCGGCATCCGCAGATTTTTGAAAAACAAATTAAAACCCTGCTCGGCATGGGATATAAAAAGTGGGAAATCGGCAATTATTGGGGATTGTCGGTTCTGCCGGAAAAGGGAATAGATTTGAGTTTTGACGCTTCTTTATATGTAATGAACACGCAGGCGGTTCGGATGGCCGAAGCCTGCGGGGCAGGGCGCGTTTGTGCCGCATTGGAAGATGATTTGAAAAATATCCGCGAACTTTCCCTGTCGTCTCCGCTGCCGGTCTGCATGGTGGTTTACCAGGACGTTCCGCTGTTTACAAGCGCCGATTGCATTCGTGACAATGCCTGCAAGGACTGTTCCCGCGGAGAAAAGTGGCTTGAACTCAGCCGCGGCGGCGTCAAATACAAGGCGTTGTCCAAAGACTGTCAGATTATGCTGTTTGACGAACGTCCGCTGTGTCTGGCGGCGGAAGCAGGCAGCGTGCCGGCAGATTATTATCGGGCAGACTTCTGCCATAAGAAATATTCGCCGGAAGAGGTAAAAAACATTTTTGCAAAGCTGCAAGCCTTTGAAGATGCGGAGGACTGCCGCAAGGGAAATGCGGTGCGTCCGTCTTTGCTGTAAAAAAAAATGAACTTTGCGCGGCATTGCTTCGTTATAAGTTGTGTAAGGAGGTAAACATGGAAGATATTTCTAAGCTGCTTAAGGAGGCAAAGCCGTTATATTTTGCAAGAAAGCGCCGCAACAACCGGATTAAGGCGACGCTGGCAATGCTGATCTGCGCTGCCGGCATCGGAATGTTTTATCCGGAGGCGGACAAGGTTCAGTATAGTTACGGTTCATATTTTGACTATATTGAAACGGTATACAGCGACAACGGTTCCGTGATTGAAGATATGGGCTTGCCTACGGATGAGTACGGCTTGTTGATGGTCGGCTGATGAAAGAAATTATTGCTGAAAACAAAAGCCGGATAAAGGCTATCATAAAGAAACTGACAGGGTCTTATAATGAAGACATTGAGCAGGAGGTTTATATAAAAACCTGGAAAAATATGGACCGTTATCAGGAAGAAGGCAAGTTTAAGCAATGGATCAGCGCTTTGACGGCCAATGTCTGCCGCGATTATTTTCGCTCCAGGCAATATAAGATAGAAGCCAGCCAGATCGGCGGCGACGAGGTTCTGGACAATATCCGGGTCGGCGGACGTCAGGAAGAGATTATTGACGCCAAAACCCGCCAGAAAATCATATTGAAAGCGGTTGACGAACTGCCGCGAAAAATGCGTCAGGTCGTGGTTTGGTTTGAATTTGAAGAAATGAGTTATGAGCAGATTGCAAAGAAAACCGGTCTTCCGGTGGGTACCGTGAAATCAAGGTTATTCAACGCCCGAAAAATCTTGAGCGAAAAACTTAAATTTTTAAAAGGAGAATAAGTATGGATAAGAAACTTTTAAGCGTATTTTGTGCTTCGGCATTGCTGTTCTCGGCTTCGGCTCTCAGAGCACAGGAAGAAGATTTGCTTCCTCCTCCTCCGCCGCCGGGACATGAAATGGATCATCCCGGACCGCGTCCGGACCATATGCGCAGAGGTCCTAAATTTGACAAGGAAATGCATAAGAAAATGGCTGAGAAATTTGCCAAGGATCTGGGATTAACCGAGGATCAACAGAAAAAGGCGGATGAGATTAGGGAGGCCGGGCGCAAAAAGGTTGAACCTTTGTTTAAGCAGATGGATGAACTGCGCAAGAAGATGGACCAGCTGCGTGAAGAAAACATGAAGGAGTTTGAATCTATTCTGACGCCGGATCAAAAGGCCAAGCTGGAAAAAATAAAGGCCGAACACGATAAGCGCCGTGCCGAGAGAATGGATCGTCCGGTCCGTCACAAAGGGCCGCGCCATGATAAAAAAGCGGATAAATGAGCTTTTTCTGATTGAAAAGGAGCTTCGTTCTAATTCGGAACGGAGCTTTTTTTTTGTGCGGAACGGTTATAAAAAATTAAACATTGGGAATTATATCTGTAAACAGTAAAAAAAATTTTTTATGAAAGGGTAAACAGATGGCAAAGCGTTTTATCTTAAATGAAACCAGTTACCATGGTCACGGTGCTGTTAATGAAATTGTCACGGAGGTAAAGTCCCGCGGTTTTAAGAAGGCATTGATCGTGACCGATGCTGATTTGGTGAAGTTCAAGGTGGTCAAAAAAGTGACCGATATTTTGGATAAGAACAAGCTTCCCTACGAAGTTTTTGACAAAGTCAAGGCCAATCCGAGCGTGGAGGTGGTGCAGAAAGGCGTTGAAGCCTTTAAGAAGTCCGGCGCCGATTATATGATTGCCATCGGCGGCGGTTCTCCGCAGGATACGGCCAAGGGTATCGGCATTATTATCAATAATCCCGAATTTGCCGATGTCGTTTCTCTGGAGGGCGTTGCTCCGACCAAAAACAAAAGCGTGCCGGTGATTGCGGTGGCTACGACGGCCGGAACGGCAGCTGAGACGACCATAAACTACGTGATTACCGATGAGAAAAAGCGTCGCAAGTTCGTATGCGTTGATCCGCATGACATTCCGGTGGTAGCAATCGTGGATCCGGATATGATGTCTTCGATGCCCAAGGGACTGACGGCGGCAACCGGCATGGACGCGTTGACGCATGCCATTGAGGGATATACGACTCTCGGCGCCTGGGAGCTGGCCGATACGCTTAATCTGAAGGCAATAGAACTGATTGCCAAAAATCTGCGCAAGGCGGTGGAAAACGATCCCGACGGCCGGGAAGGCATGGCATTGGGGCAATATGTGACCGGTATGGCTTTTTCCAACGTCGGTTTGGGCGTGGTTCACGGCATGGCGCATCCTCTGTCCGCTTTTTATGACACGCCGCACGGCATTGCAAACGCGGTGCTGCTGCCGTATGTGATGGAATTTAACGCGCCGAAAACGGGAACCAAGTTTCGGGAAATTGCCCGGGCCATGGGTGTTAAAAACGTGGACGCCATGAAACAGGCCGAGTATCGCGAAGCGGCAATCAAGGCGGTAAAAAAACTCTCCAAGGATGTCGGCATTCCCAAAACTTTGAAGGAAATCGGCGTTAAAAAGGAAGACCTGGAAGCATTGGCCGAAGCGGCCATGGCCGATGTGTGCACCGGCGGCAATCCGCGGCCCTGCAGCAAAGAACTGGTTTTGGAAGTTTATAAAAAAGCCTATAACGGAAAATAAAAAATTCAATATTCGCAAGCCGTCCTTTGGGGCGGCTTTTTTGTTTTATACAAAACTTGACAAATAAGAATAAATGGTGTTTGATAGGAAACGTATTAATCCTATTAATTCTATAAGCATATGGAACAGATTTTGAATTTTGCGAAAAACCTTTCGCATGAAGAGATGGTAAGTTTGGTAAAAAAATTTGTGTCTGAAGAGAAAATCAGACCTGAAGAGATTTTTACGCAGGAAAAGATTTCGTTGTCGCTTTTGCATCTGCTGGCCGCAAAGGTTCAGTTTTCCGCAAGACCCGGCACCGGCGTCAAGCTTGATTTCGGCGGCGTGGGTTTCTGGGTTTACAAAGAGCTGAAGTATCATGACCGTTACGGCAGTCTGTCTCCTTTGGAGGCCGCGGCATTCGCCGCCCGTCTTCCGGAAATTGACGGCGGAAAATGGCATATCAAGAAGGCGCTGCAGGGCAAGCTGGTGAATCTGGTGCGTCATCAGTTCAACGAGTTTGCCCGGGCAAACGGTTTTCCCGAAGTCATTCACGGCAATTTTGTCGTGAAAGAGAGAGCCATGGCGGCAAGCCCGTGTCAGATGCAGACTTACGTCTTTACGGCTGAAGTTTGAACCTTTCAGTCCTTTTAAACGGAAAAGGCCTTTATCTTTCAAGATAAAGGCCTTTTTGTTAGCAAATAATTTATGGTTACGGATTAAAATAAAAAAAACATGAGTGATTTATAAGAAACGGAGACAAAATATGCATTTGGTTATTTTTGCCCTGGGATTGTATATTGTTTTTGCCGAGTGGCGCAATCAGGTTTTGCGCCGGCGGTTGGACAATGCGGAAAAGAATCTGAACAAATTCAAAAAGGACAAGACAATCTGGTATTCCGGCGTCCTGCCGAATGCGGACAAACTGTGTCTGATTGAAGAAAGGAGCGGCGATTATGTCGTTTCCAGACTTTCCGACAAACGCTGGATGAAAAAAGACGGCGAAGTGGATTTTGACAAGATTAAACGCTGGGCATATATTGGGGATTTGGAAAGTCTGTGAAATGAAAATACGGCTTTTGGAAGACAAAGATATTCCGCAGGTTTTGGAAATATGCCGGGAGATGAGGGAACATCACCGCAGGATATTGGGCGGGTATTTCAAACCCATTGACGAGGATTATGAACGCTCCTCTCTGGCGAAAGCGCTTGATGATGAGAATTCTCCCGTTTATGTTGCGGAAACCGAAGACGGAAAAATTGCCGGGATGGTACAGGCGGCGTTTGAGGTCAGGCCATATCTGGAACAGGAAAGTTTTTGCCATATCGGAGGATTGGGCGTGCTTCCCGGATATCGCCGGCGGGGTATTGCCAAAGCTCTGATGGACAGGGTGTTTGAGGCGTGCAGGGCGCGGAAAATAACGGAAGTGACATTGGGCGTTTTTAACCGAAACACCGGCGCATACAAGTTTTATGAAGATCTTGGCTTTTTGCCGTTGGAACAAAAAATGAAATTGGATTTGGACAGGGAATAGCCAAGCTGCCGTATTGAACGGACGGAACAGATGAAGAAAAAGCCGCGGATTGGTTTCCGCGGCTTTTTTTCTATGCTTGAGGCGGCAGGTTTTTGATCAGTTCTTCCACATAAGGCGGAAGCGTTTCGCCGGCTTTGCCGTAGATATGCCGGTCGAAAAGATAGTTGTTGGCCGTCATATCCAGGGTAAATTCAATGGTATCGGCGCCGTAATATTTGGCAATCTGCACAAAACCGGCAGCCGGATACACAACGCCGGAAGTTCCGACCGAAACAAAAAGATCGCAGGTACGAAGAATGGTGTCAACCTTATCCATGCAAAGCAGATTTTCGCCGAAAAAAACAATGTTGGGTTTCATCATTCCGGCGATGTTGCAGTGCGGGCAAACGGTTTCGGTATCAACATCGCCCCAGGTTTCCAGAATGTGTCCGCAGTTGAGGCAGACGGCCTGATTGATTTGTCCGTGAATGTGATAGACATTTTTGCAGCCGGCTTTTTCATGCAGGGTATCTACATTTTGGGTAATGACGTTTACTTCCGCGGGATATTCGCGTTGGAGCCGGGTAACGGCCAGATGGGCGGCATTGGGCTTCGCCTTTTGAATCTCAAATTTTAAATCGTTGTAAAAATCGTGTACCAGAGCCGGGTTGCGTTCAAAACCCTCAATTGAGGCGACGTCTTCGACTTTGTGGTTGTTCCATAATCCGTTGGAACTGCGGAAAGTGGCGAGTCCTGATTCGGCGGAAATGCCGGCGCCGGTCAGAACGGCAATTTTGCGGTATGTTTTGTTCATTTTATCCCTCCGCTTATAAATAAAAGGCATATATGTTAAAAAAACAACTTTTTTGTTGGTTTATTCTCAGTATTTGCTTTACGCTGAAACAGACATTTACAAACGAAGGAAAAGAAGATGCTTTTTTGGAAAAAATGGTTTGTTCCCAAACCGTTTAACGAAGGATATCTGCCGGAGCTTGACGGACATCAAGTGTATTTTGCCGAGTATGGAAATCCGCAGGGCGAGGTTGTTTTAACCTTTCACGGCGGTCCCGGTTATTGGTCGCGTGCGGAGAATGCCAAAAATTTTGATTTGCGGAAATACCGCGTGGTTATGTTTGATCAGAGGGGCGGCGGAAAATCAAAGCCTTTGGGTGCGACGGAAAACAATACGACGCAGGATTTGCTTGACGATGCGGTGCGGCTGCTGGATTATCTTAAAATCGAAGGCGGAATCATATTATACGGCAGTTCTTGGGGTTCCACTCTGGCGTTGCTTTTTGCCGAGCAGTATCCTGAGATTGTCAAATGTCTGTTGCTGTCCAAAATTTTTCTGGCTGACAGGGACTGCCGGGAATGGGAACTGAAAGGCAGCGGCCGTTTTTATCCGGATATTCTGGACGCGATAAAAGGCGATTTGCCGGACAATTCACAAATTCCCGGATATTATGACAAAATGATAAATTCCGGCGACAAAGCGTTGCAGAGCAAGGCGGTTTCTCTGTATGGAAGTTATGAAAGACAATTGGGACGGCTTAATCCGAAAATCGAAATTTTGGAGGCCGATGAAAGAAGTCTGGCGGCAAACCGGATTTATATGCATTATTCGGCGGAAGAATTTATGCTTGCCGAAGACGAGATTATGGACAACATCGGCAAAATACACCATATTCCGACTCTGATTGTCCATAACCGGCTGGATTTTGTGTGTCCGCCGTCCAATGCCTATAAGCTTCATAAAGCGATGCAGAATTCAAAGCTGGTTATTGTGCCGGATAAAGGACACAGCAGTAAAATGTTGTCGGCGGTTAATAAGAAAGAAATGGCGGAGTTCCTTAAAAATGTCTGATAATGAACTGATTCTGAAAGAAAATCCTACTATTCAGGATTTTCAGCAATATGTTCGGGAGATGAAAATTGCCCGGGGTTTCCGGCAGGATCCGATTTATGAATGCTGTCTGTTGGCCGAAGAAACCGGAGAATTAATTTCAGCCGTGCGAAAACATACCAAAGGCGGAAGCATCGGCAGCGGTTCTGAGCCGGGAAACGTTAAGCTGGAGTTGGCCGACGTGCTGATTTATCTGTGCAGCATTGCCAATATGCACGGCATTGATTTGGAAGAAGCCTTTCGCGAAAAAGAAGAAATCAACAGGCAAAGGGTGTGGAAGAGAATATAAATGCAGAAGATTTGTAAAATCTTGAGGAAAAATAAATGAAAAAAATTGGCATAATTGCAGCAATGAACAGCGAAATCAATATGATAAAGTCAATTCTTAATGATGTAAAAGAAGAAAAAAGAGAAGAAATTGATTTTATTACGGGGCAATTGGGCAATAAAGAGATTATATTGATGGAAAGCGGTATCGGCAAAGTTTGCGCGGCCGTGAAAACAGCCGAACTTATTCGTGAATTTATGCCGGACTGCGTGATTAATTCCGGCGTTGCCGGCGGTATCGGCGATCAGGTGTCAAAGATGGACATTGTGGTAAGTACGGAGACGGTTTACAATGACGTTTGGTGTTTGGAGCCTAATCTTTACGGACAGGTGCAGGGGTTTCCGCCGCGGTTTGCTTCGGACAAAAAGCTGCTGGAACTGATTGCGGAGGGCGAAAACGAAGGTATTGTGGTTCACAAAGGTTTGATTTGCAGCGGAGACAAGTTTGTTTCCGGGGTTGACGAGGCTTTGGAAATCCGCCGGAACTTTTCCGACGGGCTGGCGGTTGACATGGAATCATGCGCGGCGGCTCAGGTTTGTTATATGAAAAAAGTTCCGTTTGTCAGCCTGAGAATAATCAGTGACAATCCGTTGCGTAACAATGATAATTTTCAGGAGTATGCGGATTTTTGGGGAGAAATGGCCCAAAGATCGTTCAAAATATTAAAAAAACTGCTTAACGCTTTGTAAGGAGATGATATTTTGCTTGATAGAAATCTGGTGAAAGACATTTTGAACGAGGCTTTGTCAACCGGCGGCGATTATGCGGAGGTGTTTGTTGAGAATTCTTTCGCCTCAACGCTGCAAACGGCGGAGCATAAGGTGAAACAGAGTACGTCGGGATTGGTTTTCGGCGTGGGTATCCGCATTTTCAGCGGCGTTAATTCGGTTTATGCCTATACCAATCTTTCAGATCGGGAGAGCCTGCTTCGGACGGCGCAGAAAGCGGCGCGGGGAATTTTGGCCCATAAACGGGATATTGTGTTTGATTTTGTGGATGTCGAAATTGAAAATATACATAAAATCAATAAGAAATTTGAGGAACTTAACAAATCGGATAAAGCAGATCTGATGAAAAAAATCAGTTGCTATGCTTATGAAAGCAGTCCGCTTATCAGCCGGGTTGATGCAACTTATCTGGAAAAGAAGCGCCATACTTTGGTGGCCAATACCTTGGGCGTATGGGCGGAAGACACGCTTTTTCGCAATCGTTTTTCGCTTTCAGCCATTGCGGCCAAGGACAATTTGAGCGAAAGCGCCGGCAATAACTTTGGCGGTTTGTACGGTTTGGAGCTGTTTGACAAATATGATCATCGCGAATTTGCGGAAAAAGTGGCCGAAGATGCGGTTTCCAAACTGAGCGCAGAAGATTGTCC
This sequence comes from uncultured Alphaproteobacteria bacterium, assembly GCA_944390895.1. Lineage (GTDB taxonomy): Bacteria > Pseudomonadota > Alphaproteobacteria > RF32 > CAG-239 > CAJLXD01. Next base: position 16,834 of record CALXRQ010000005.1, on the reverse strand, counting down.
GTCGGGAAAAATGGACGTGATTATCGGCAACGGTTTCGGCGGTGTTATTTTTCACGAGGCCTGCGGTCACGGGCTTGAGGCTGAGGCGGTTGCCAAAAATGCTTCGGTTTTTGCCGGAAAGCTGGGGCAGAAAGTGGCAAGCGAGTTGGTAACCGCTTATGACGACGCGACCATTCCCAACGCATGGGGATCAATTAATATTGACGACGAAGGGGTTAAAACCCAGCGTAAACTTTTGATTGAAAACGGAATTTTGAAAGGTTATATGGTCGACCGCCTTAACGGCCGGCGAATGGAGATGGAACCGAACGGCTGTGCCCGGCGGCAAAATTACAAGTTTGCGCCGACATCGCGGATGAGCAACACTTTTATTGCCAACGGGAATTCCACATTGGAAGAAATGATTGCCAATACCGAATACGGCCTGTTTGCGCAAAAAATGAGCGGCGGCTCGGTCAATACGGCCAGCGGTGAGTTCAACTTTAGTGTCGACAAGGCTTTTATCGTTGAAAAAGGAAAGATAAAACAACAAGTTAAAGGCGCAAAATTAATCGGTTCGGGAATAGAAGTCCTGCAGCAGATTGACATGGTCGGCAATGATATGGATTTAGCCTGCGGCATGTGCGGCGCTTCTTCCGGGAGTATTCCGACGACAGTTGGCGAACCGGCAGTCAGAGTCAGAAACATTACGGTAGGGGGACAAAGATAATGGATGCCGAGAAATTTGTGGAGAAACTTTATGCAGCCGGCCTTCAGCAAAAAGCGGGAGAGTTCCAGATAGATTACGGTTACCACAGCAGTTTTGGCCTGCGCGCGCTTGACGGCAAGATTGATAAGCGTTCCTTTACGGAAAACCAAGGAATAACCTTTTCCGTGAAAAAGGGAAAAAATATCGGGTCATTTGACTGCGGCGAGCTGGAGGAACGCAATATTCCGCTGATTATAGAGCAGGCGGAGGCAAATGCGCTTTTAATCAGCGGGGATGAGGAAAACTTCTTTCATGACGGCAGCGGATCATATCAAAAAGTGAAAAAATCAGCTCCTGTCAGTGCGTTATATGCGAAACTGGATAAAGAAAAATATGTGCTGGAGCTTGAAAAAGCCGCTTATGCCTACGACAAGCGCATTAAGAAGGTTATCAGTACCTTTTTGGGAGAAGGCGAGAGTAAAAGGTTTATGAAAAATTCGCACGGGCTTGATTTGTCTGAGAAAGAGAACCGCGCCTATGCTTATTTGTATTTGAGCGCGGAGAGCGGCGGCGTAACCAGGACCGGCAGTGAGATTGTCTTTTTTGACAAGGAAGAAGACTTTAATCCGGCCGGCGTGGCGGCCAAGGCGGCGCAAAAAGCCCTGGACAAGCTTAATCCGACGAACATTAAGTCCGGAAACAGAAAAATTGTGTTTGAAAACAAGGCGTTTGCCGATTTTCTGGAAACGACGGCCGGTATCTTTTCTGCCAACAGCGTACAGGAAAAGCGTTCCAAACTGGTCGGAAAACTGGGACAGAAAATAGCCTCTGGCTTTGTCAATCTGGTTGATAATCCGTTGCTGGACGGCGGGTATAACAGTCGCAGTTTTGACGGCGAAGGTTATCCCTGCCGATTGAATGAGGTAATAAAAGACGGAATATTAAATACTTATCTTTATAACTTGAGAACGGCTCACAAAGACGGCGTCAGTTCTACGGGCAACGGCAGCGGAAGCGGCAATCGGGGAATCTCTTTTTCCAACTTTTATGTTATGCCGGGGATGCTGAGCCGCGACGAAGTGTTGGCACAGGCCGGGGACGGTGTTTATATCGTCGGCCTGAACGGCATGCATGCCGGTTATTCTTCTGTTTCCGGCGATTTTTCCTTTGGCGCGGAGGCCTTTGAAATCAAAGGCGGAAAATTAGGAAGAGCGTTGAATCAGATTACGGTTTCCGGCAACGTTTACCGACTGTGGAATGAGATTGAGGCAATCGGCGGCGATTTGGCGTTCAATCCGTCTGCTTTCGGCGCGCCGACGGTTTTTGTGAGAGAACTTTCCATATCCAACGAGTAGGGGCAAATGCGGGAGTTTAAGCGTCTGAAACGGTTGAAGGTTGTTTTTATTGATTGGCACAAGACATTGTGTTCATGCGTTTTTTTTCATGAATTGCATGATGTCGACGAAGCTCTGTTTCATAAGCTTGACAGCCGTCTGTTTGATGAAATGCCGATAGAGGGATTTATTGACTGGATGCGCGGAAAGATCAGCTGCCGAGAAATTGTGCATTATCTGGCCGGGGACGATCTGGCGCCGGAGAAAGTGTTTGAGGTGCTGAAAAACGGCTGCGAGAAAATGTTTTTGGACAGGCGGGATTTTTTGAAATGGATCAGAAAAATCCGCAAAAAAGGAAAAATGGCGGTTATTGCCACGGATAATGTAGACGTTTTTGCCGAATATACGGTTCCGGCATTAAAGCTGCGACGGCATTTTGACGATATTTTGTGTTCTTCCGAACTGAAGTGTCTCAAAACGGATACGGCAGACGGAAAATTGTTATTTTTTGACGATTTTTTAAGAAAGCACAATATAAAGTATGAAGAAGCCATCTTGCTGGACGACAGCCGCGAGACGACGGATTTGTGCAAAAAGTACGGTATGCAGGCAAAGCTGATCAGGTCACCGGAAGATGTGCTGAAAATGCTGATGATGATAGAGACCAGTTGTGACAGAGATGAATATTAGCAAGCTTAAGGTGCTTTTTATAGATTGGTTTAACACCCTGACATCCAGAGCTTTTTTGCATAAACTGCGGCAGGACGATCCGCAGCTTTTTTCCCGGATAGACCAGAAGATTTTTGACCAGAGCCCGACCGGCTGGCATTTGGAATGGGCGCGGGGAAAAATCGGACAAGAAGAGGTTGCGGAAATTATTGCCCGTGACGGTTTGCTTTCCAAGCAGGAGGTCTTGGATATTTTTGCCGATTGCTGCAAACACCAGAACGTGGACAATGAGGAAATCTGGGAGGTTATTGCCAAAATAAGAAAACGCGGCGTGAAAGTAGTGTTGGCAACAGACAATTGGGACATCTTTTGCCGCTATACCATTCCGGCTTTGTCTTTGGAACGGCATTTTGACGATATCCTGTCTTCAGATACGGTCGGGTTTCTGAAAAGGGATACGGATAGCGGAAAGCTGTTGTTTTTTGAGGGATATCTCCGCAAAAACGGTATTGACTACGAGGAGTGTCTGTTAATTGACGACAGTCCGGCGAATATCAGCCGCTGTTGCGAATGCGGTTTACCGGTTTTAAAAGTGTCTTCACCGATAGATACGCTGATTTTTCTGAAAGAACTGGAGGAAAAACTGTGATTGAGACCGCCGCCGTGATTGAACTGTTGGGAAAGCTGAAAGATCTGAAACGTTCGGGTTGGGTTATGAAAAAGGTTTCGGCGCCGGAAAGTGTTGCTGATCACAGCTGGGGTGTGGCTTTGCTGGCCGTATTGCTGACACCGGAAGGCCTTGACGGGCACAAGTGTCTGCAGTTGGCGATTGTTCATGACTTGCAGGAAAGCATTGTCGGAGACATTACGCCGGCGGACGGAATCGGCCGGGAAGAAAAAAGCCGCAGAGAACGCGCGGCGGTCGGACTTTTGGCTGAAAAGCTCAACTTTCCCGAATTGAAGGCGTTGTTTGAAGAATTTGAAGCGCTTGAAACGCCGGAAGCGCGTTTTGTGAAAGATCTGGACCGGATTGAGGCGGTTTTGCAGGCAAGATATTATGATATGACACAACGCAGCCCGGAAAAGCTGGTTCCCGAGTTCAGCGCATATGCGGAGAAAAATCTGTGCAGCGGCGAAAAGGCGATTGCAGAAATCCTGAAAAAATTAGACGGCTAGTTTCTGCGGATTGTCAAAATAGCGTCTGACGGTGTCCATTACTTTGACATAATAGCTGTCTTCGTGCGGGACAAAATCGCTGACGGAAACGGAACCGGTGTGCGGAACATAGTTTTCGTATTCGTCCAGCAGCAAACCCGAAACGTATATATAATCAACTTTGTGGCTGAAAAGATTGCGCAAGTCGTCTATGGTCGCTTCCAAAACTCCGTCGACCTCATTGGGATTCATGCTGAGTTCGGACAGGTTTTTGTCGGTTTCCAGAAGATAAGTTGGATTGAACTCATGATTGATGTATCCGTTGCGTTCAAAGACATGGTTGATGGTGAAAAGTTTGTTCAGTTTGTCAAAGTCCACTTTTATGCCCAGTTCTTCTTCAATATTTTTGATGCCGTCTCTGGGCTGTTCTCCGGCTTTGAGATGGCCGGCGGCGGAGATGTCGAGCAGGCTCGGGTGCGTATCTTTGTTTTTGCTGCGGAGCTGCAGAAGAACCCGGTGACGACCGTCGGAAGCGCGTTTAACAATCCAGCAGTGAAAAGCCTTATGCCACAGTCCTTCGCGGTGCGCCTGCGAGCGCGGTGCCGTTCCAAGGTGATTCATATTGCCGTCATAAATATCAATCAGTTCATCGCTCATGGCAGTTCTCCTTTTGTCATTACTATAATCAGTTTTAACACAATTCATAAAATCTGCAACAGAAACTTTCCTGACAGAATGTATATGGGTATTGTTTTCAGACAGTCAGCCGGTGCGGTGTTGCAGGCGTAAAATCGGGTGCGGTTTGCCGTTGCCGTCCAGCTCGTCGCGGGAGACGACTTCGTATCCTAAATGCAGATAAAACCCCAGCGCGTCGGGATTTTCCTCGTTAACATCTATATTGCGAATTTTCAGCTCGTTAAGCGCAAAGGAGAGCAGTTTTCGTCCCAGACCCCGGCCGCGGCAGTCCGGTCGCAGAAAAAGCATTTCCACTTTATTTTCGGATACACCCATAAAACCGAGGAGCGCATTGTTGTTTTTGATTCCGTATGTTTTGATGCCGGGCAGGGCGTATTTCAAAATCAGGGGTTTGTAAAAAGCAATGTCTTTTTCCGTAAGAAACAGATGGGTAGCGCGAACGGAGGCTTCCCATATTTCAATAAGTTCACCGTAAGAGTTTGATGAGAGCCGTTCAATGACGTAATCAGGGTTTGGCATAATAAATCAGGCCTTTGACGTCTTCGCCGTTTTCCTGTCTCAAAACGGTTTCATATTTGCTGATTTGCGAAAAGCCGTTGTCTTGCAGGAGTTTTTCGACATATTGCGGATTGTGGCGATAACGCCCGTTGTCTGAAATCTGATATCCCGGACGGTCGGAAAGCAGCTCGATCGAAAAGCAGATATTATATCCTTTCAGCGCGGCAATGATGTTTTCCAGTGCGCCGAGATAGCCGAAGACGTCAGCGGCTACAATCAGGTCGGCCTGAGGTTTGGTCTGCATAAACTCAAGAATGCCGCTTTTGATTAGTTTGGCATAGACTTTCTTTTCGGCGGCAAGATTGAGCATATTTTGAGAAATGTCGACGCCGATTATTTGGTTTTGCGGGTTTTTGAGCGCTTGTCCCACCAGTCCCGAACCGCAGCCCAAATCGATAACGGTACCCGCAGCATTTCCCGCAAGCTCTCTAATGCGCTGTGGAAGGCTGTAAGCAATCTTCTTAAGAACCAGCTCATAATTACCAGCAAAATTGTCAAACAGCTTTTCGCTATAAACTTCAGAATCTTCAATGTTTTCTCCTTTGAGAGCGGCCAGCGTGTGTTTGGCGAAAACGTTGTCGGGAGCGTGCGTTGCCCAGTTTTGGGCGGCATTCAGTGCTTTTTCATGTTCGCTGCGGCTGAACAAGACCAGCGTTTCGGCAATGTTTACTGCATATTCTTCCCGTTCGGGTTCCATGTAAAAGGCGTTAAACATCAGAGCCAGAGCTTCTTCATATTCTTTAAGGTCTTTTAAGATAATGCCGATGTTGTTGCTGGTTTCGGAAGAAGCGGGGTTAATGATTACGGCTTTGCGATATTCTTCCAGAGCCTCGGCGGTTCGGTCCGCAAGATAGAGCATATTGGCGTAATTCAGGTGAACATCCAGACTTTCGGGGGCGAAAACGGCGGCGCGTTTGTAATGTTTTTCGGCTTCTTCAAAATTTTTGTCATTGGTTTCGATGTTGGCCAGATTGACCAGCGCCTGAACGTTAGTCGAGTTCAGGTTGACAGCCTGAGAAAAATACAGTCTGGCGTCGTCAACGTTTCCTTTTTGGGCGGCTATCAATCCGAGCACGGTTTTTATTTCGTCGGAGGACGGCGTGATTTTTTCTGCTTCCCGGGCGTATCTTTCGGCTTCGTCAAAGCGCCGTTCGTCAAAGAAAATGGTGCTCAGAAAGTAACGGCTGAGCGCTTCTTCTTTATATTGCGCGGAAATGTTTTCCAGAAAAGAAACAGCTTTGGCTCGGTCGCTTGCAAAGTAGGTCATGGCCAGATGGCTTTTGGCTTCGCTGTAGTCAGGATCGAGGCTGACGGCTTTGAGAAAGGCTTCCTGCGCTTCCTTGACATGGCCGGATTTGTATTGGATGATGCCGGTCTGGTTGTAGAACTCTTTGACGTCGGGATCCAGATCTATGGCCTTTTGCAGGTTTTCAAGCGCTTCGACGGGGTGTCCCGAAGCATCAAGAGAAAAGCTCAGATTGAAATAAAACGGAGCATGCTTAGGAGCTTTTTGAATGGCTTTGTAGAAAAGTTCAACGGCTTCGTTATGGACGCCTTTTTCCTGAGCGATTAACCCCAAAAGGTTAAGAATGTCCGGATGTTCGGGCGCCGTTTCCAGAATCTGGCGATAGAGATGTTCCGCCTCGTCAAAGCGTCCGGCCTGATGCGCGGTCAGAGCCTGCTGAAATAATATATCGTAAGACATTGAAACTCCTAAATCCTTTTTGTTTTGCTGCATTTTAGCAAATTTGGCGATAAAATCCAGCAGATTTTTAAAATATTGCTTGAAATTATCGGTTTTTTGTTGTAGTTATCAGGATACTTCCGGGAATGAGGGCAAAAAACCCCGTTTGGAGCAATAACCAAAACTACCGGGACAATAACGTAAAAAACAATTAAAAGGAAAATTTTAATGAAAAGTATCATTTCTGCAAAGAAAAAATTAGACCGCCGTTTCGGCGAAAATATCTGGGGAAACACCAAGTCTCCTCTGGACAAGAGAGCTTATGCCCCGGGTCAGCATGGTCAGAGAAGAAAAAAACCGACTGACTACGGCGAGCAGCTGATTGCAAAACAAAAGATGAAATTTTATTACGGCAACGTTTCTGAAAAACAGTTTCACAAATATTATGTAGAAGCTGTCAGAAGAGGCGGCGACTCTGCCGAAAACCTGGTCGGCCTGTTGGAATCCCGTTTGGATAACCTGGTTTACAAAGCAAAATTCGCTTCGACGATTTTTGCCGCCCGCCAGTTTGTCAACCACGGACATATTCTGGTCAACGGAAAAAGAGTTAACATTCCGTCTTATATGGTAAAAGCCGGCGATGTTATCGAAATCCGCGAGAAATCCAAAGAACTTCCGATTGTCATTTCCGCTTTGGAAGCCGGAAACAGAGATTTTCCGGGATATCTGGAAGTCGACAGCAAAAAGAAGACCGCAAAATATTCTTTTGTTCCTAAGTTTGAAGACATTCCTTATGCCGCAATGATGGAACCGAACCTGGTTATCGAGTTCTACTCAAGATAATAAGGACAGATGGTCTTATAAGCCTCAAGATTGTATATATCTTGAGGCTTTTTCTTTAAATGGTACCAAACTTGTGCTTATATAAGATGTCAAATTAAAATAATGAGGAAAGAGATATGCACGACGTTATTATTGATGACACCAAAACCAGCATGGCCGTCACTGCCGACAAGAATTACCGGACGGTAAAGAAGCCCAAAAAAAGGAGTTTTTCCGTATATCTGATTGACTGGGTAGAGAAAGCAATGATTATTGCCTGCCTGCTCAGTATTGATTTTCTTATCTTTGCCGGGGCGGGAAGCTATAATATGTTTTCCTCAATGACGTTTTTTACGCCGGAAGTTTTGTATATTCTGATCGGAATTTTCGTTTTTTCGATTGCTCTGATGTATATCGTTTCTTTTTCTTCGTTCTTTCAGAACCTGTTGACGGCAGGCGCTGTGGGGCTGTTTGTGATTATCATGCTCAATCAGTTTGCCGCATTTGACAAGAACTCGATGCTTTCCAGACTGGCGGCGACCTATATTTCGCAGGATCTGGGGCTGTTGTTTAACTATGTTTCTCATCTGGTGGTGGCCGGCGTCATTGGTTTTATCTTTTTCCTGTTTGTAACTTATGCTTCCAAAAAGGTGATTGCGTATTTTGTCTTTTTGCTGATGTTGTGCATGGGCGGAGTGGTTTTTGCACAGTTTATGGACAGCGGCGAACATGCAAAGTTCAGGGTTGTCAAAGACGACGTTATTATTCCCAACGCCAAGCCGGGAAAGAAGTTTGTTTATATAGCGCTGCCGACGGTCGGTTCGTATAATTATCTGAACGATGTGGCTGCCAAAGTACAAAAAAAATCTCAGGAATATGACAGTCTGCGGGAGACACTTGACATTATGCTCGGTTTTTACGGCAAAAACAACTTTACACTCTATCCCCACACTTATGTCAATGATCTGGATCCGGCCAATAATATCGCACAGGCGCTGAATAATAACAATTCCAAGTCTTTGAACGAATATCTGCTCAGCAATATCAGCGTCAGCAGTTTTTGGAAATTCAACAACTTAACGACAAAATATGTATATTTGAAAGAAAACAAGCTGTTTGACACCTTTAAGAGAGCAAAGTACGGCATCAACGCTTACCAGAGCGGCGGTATAGAAATGTGTTATGTCAACAATGAAATGGTTGTCGACCGCTGTGTGGAAAAGAACGGCTTGCCGATAGATTTTGACGGTATGAACCTGAGCCAGAAGGAAAAAATAGAGGTTTTGATGGCGCAATGGCTGGAAAGCTGGGGGCTGTTTGACGATTTTGCCTATTCTTACAATATCCTGCGTCCGTTTATTGACGTGGAGACGTTTCCGATGGTCGGCGTTTCTTACAAAAACATCGACGTCAAAAACTCTTTGGATATGCTTGACATTCTGGAAAAGGACATTGCCAAGGACAACGGCAACAAGGCATATTTCGTTTCGCTCAATATACCGGCCAATACGTTTATTTATGATGAATTTTGCAATGTGAAGCCGATCGGCAAATGGCAGAACAAGAAAGATCTGGCCTGGGTTAAAAAGGTCAGCGACAAGAACAAGCGCCAGGCTTATGCCGATCAGCTGCGCTGCGTATACGGACGGTTGCAGCGGTTTATCGACTATCTGAACAACAGTCCGTCCGCACAAAAGACGGTCGTGGTCATTCAAGGCGTCAGCGGCATTAACGGCATGACTTCTCTTGCGGGCAAGAACTTTATCGAAGAGCTGAAAAATCAGAAATATGTCGATATGGCCATCAGAGATCCGCTGAGAAAGAATTTTAGAGTTCGGTATGACATTTGTTCGGCACCGAACGTTTTGAAACAGTATCTGTACCGGAAGGGAAAATGTCCGGAGCTTAAGGAATTCAACCTGCATATAGACGTTTTGAACGAACTCCGAGCTTCTCTCAACACATTGAATTTGGATGAAAAAACGGTCGATAACGCCATTGTTAAGTTTGATGAATGGTATCAACAGTGGATGAAAGCCCGGAATCTTACGCCTTATGCCAAAGAAGAAAAAGTTCCGGCAGCAGAGAAGGGCGCGGTTGAACCCGAACAGACCGAGAGCGTTCCGGCGGAGGAAAAAACTCAGGATGAGGCAAAAGGTGTCGATGCGCAGGAAGTTCCGGCGGCCGCCGAGAACGAAGCGCAGGCGCAAAGCGTTTCCGAAGAAAATGCAGCGGGAAATGCGGATGAGGTTCCCGCCGCGGAGGAAGTGGTGGTCGGAAAAGCCAAACTGATGAGCAATGAGATTGTCGAGGAACCGGAAGCAAAGGTTGAAAAGCTGAATATTCCGGTTGAGGACAAGGGAACCGAGGTCAAAGAAACGGTAACGGAGGTTCCGGCGGCCGATATCAACAGCAGTGACAAACTCAACATCGTGATTGACAATGCGCCGGCTTCCGTTTCTTCTCCCGCTCCGGTTCCGGCCGCGGCCAATGACAATATTCCGCTTGAAAACTCGGCTGCGCAATAAGGAGCTTTGCCGTTTGGAAAATAAAATGTCCGAAAAACCGCAACCTCTGTTGTCTCCGATTTGGCAAAGACGCATAAAGGCCTTTGCCAAAAACAAGCGGGCGGTTTTTTCGTTATTTTTGTTTCTTTTGGTGTTTGTTCTGACTTTGTTTTCAGAATTTTTGGCCAATGACAAGCCGCTGATTGTCAAATACAAAGGAGATTTTTATTTTCCGATTGTCAAGGAATACGATGATCTGACGTTTGGCGGAGATTTCCCGACCCCGGCAGATTATAAAGACTATTATCTTATTGACAATATTAACAAAAACGGCTGGATGGTGATGCCGCCCATTCCTTTTTCTTTCAATACGGTTGATTATGAACTGACGACGCAGACGCCGGCGCCGCCGTCGGCCGAGCATTGGCTCGGAACCGACGACGAGGGAAGGGATATTGTTGCCAGAATCTTATACGGCGTGCGGTTGTCTGTAGTTTTTGCCTTTGTTTTGACGACGGCGTCTTCGCTTATCGGCATTGTCGCCGGGGCGGCGCAGGGGTATTTCGGCGGCAAGATCGACATATTTTTTCAGCGTTTTCAGGAAGTTTGGGAGGCTCTGCCGCAATTGTTTATCCTGATTATCATTGCTAGTATTTTTGTGCCGACGTTTTGGACGCTGCTGCTGATTTTGCTGCTGTTTTCATGGATGAGTCTGACCAGTGTCGTGCGCGCCGAGTTTTTGCGAACCAGAAATATGGAGTTTGTGAAAGCGGCAAAGGCCATGGGTGCCGGAAACTGGCGGATTATGACCCGGCATATTCTGCCGAACGCGGTGATTGCGACAATAACGTTTGTACCTTTTTTGCTGTCGGAGGCCATCGTTTCCCTGACGGCTCTGGACTTTTTGGGGCTGGGGCTGCCGGCAGAATATCCTTCTCTCGGGGATTTGGTTCGCCAGGGAAAAGACAATTTGCAGGCGCCGTGGATCGGAATTACGATTTTTACGGTTTTGTCGACGCTGCTGACGCTGCTGATTTTTATCGGGGAAGGTGTCAGAGACGCTTTTGACGCGAGGAAAAACAAATAATGGCGCTTTTGGAAGTTAAAAATCTGTCGGTTTTTTTTAAGGGCGACGAAGCCGGAAAAGATATATGTGCGGCATCCGGGGTTTCGTTTGAACTGAATAAGGGCGAGATACTCGGCATTGTCGGCGAATCCGGTTCGGGAAAATCGGTGACGGCATTGTCGGTTTTGGGGCTGCTGCCTTATCCCAAAGCATATCATTCTCAGGGAAGTTCCATCCGTCTGGACGGAAAGGAACTGTTGTATTCCGAAGATTTGGCTGAGGTTCGCGGCGGGCGTGTCGGCTTTGTGTTTCAGGAGCCGATGTCTTCTCTTAATCCGCTGCATACGATAGAGAAGCAGATTGCCGAAAATCTTATGGTTCACAGGCAGATGACGCGGCGTCAGGCCAGAAAAGAAGTTTTGAAACTGTTGAACCTGACCGGCATCAGAAATGCCAGAAGTCGGATGAAGGCTTATCCGTATGAGTTGTCCGGCGGCCAGCGGCAGAGGGTGATGATTGCCATGGCTATTGCCAACAATCCGGATATCTTGATTGCGGACGAACCGACCACGGCTCTGGACGTGACGGTTCAGCAGCAGATTATTGAGCTGTTGCTGGATCTGCGCCGCAAACTCGGCATGGCGATTATTTTTATCAGTCATGATTTGCAGGTTGTGAGGAAAATTGCCGACCGGGTCTGCGTGATGAAAGACGGTCGGATAATTGAGAGCGGCGCGGCCGAAAAGATTTTCAAACACCCGGAGCACGCTTATACCAAGGCACTGATTCAATCTCATAACCTGTTGAAAAAGGAAAATAAAATAAGCGATGAGAAAATATTGGAAGTTAAAAACCTGAAGGTCTTTTTTCCGCTGAAGAAAAATTTCTGGGGGCGGGTTATGTCTTACGTGAAAGCTGTGAACGAGGTTTCTTTAAGCGTGCATAAGTGTGAGACGCTGGGAATTGTCGGCGAATCCGGTTCAGGAAAAAGCACGCTGGGTTTGGCCATTGTGGGACTGAACAAGGCTGAAGGGAAGATTTTGTTTAAAAATCAAGATGTTATAGATAAAAAAGCCAGAAAATTTATTCAAATTGTGTTTCAGGATCCGTATAACTCCTTGAATCCGCGTATGAATGTTGAGGAAATTGTCGGCGAAGGGCTGGAAATTCATTATCCGGAGATATCCGGTGCCGAGCGGAAGCGAAGAATATTAAAGGTATTGAAAGAAGTCGGCCTCAGGGAACAGGATATGTACAAGTATCCGCATGAGTTTTCCGGCGGACAAAGGCAGAGGATTGCGATTGCACGGGCGTTAATCCTGGAGCCGGAGTTTTTGATTCTGGACGAACCGACGTCGGCTTTAGATGTGACTATTCAGGCGCAGATTTTGAAACTGTTGCAGGAAATTCAACAGCAGCGCGGTTTGTCATACATATTCATATCTCACGATATGTCTGCAATTCAGGCCATGGCGGATAATGTGGCGGTGATGAAAGACGGAAAAATTGTTGAGATGGGAACGCGCGAACAAATTTTCAAGCGTCCGCAAAACGAATATACCAAAAAGCTGATTGCTGCATGTTGATTTAGAGCGAGCTGACGGACAATTGTGCGCATAAAATACTTCAGCTCGTTCTGAGCGCTGATTTACGAGTTATCTGTCTTTCGTCATTCCTTATTATACATAATATATATTATGCGACAAAATTTTGTGATATAAAAAGACAGCTTCCCCTCAACCTGTTGTTATTGCGCGGCTTTTGGTTTTGTCAAAGGTTAATGTTGTTTTGTCGGGATGTTTCGATTGCGCTTTCCACTCAACAAATGTAAAACGTTGTCTTGGCGGCAATGAAAAACGCGAGACCGTCAGCGCCTTGCAGCCACCGATGAAGCTGACAAACCCGGAATGATATCGGAAAAAGTTTCGTAAAGACAAAGCGATGTTTTTAAAAAGGCCTCTGAGAGCGAGCAAAATGTAAAATGACGGGTATTTACAGGCTGAGCTCGCCGTGAGCGCCCTGTTTTTTTTTACCATTTGCGGAAGATATTGCGGAGTTTGTCATATATCCATCCGGCAATGTTAAAAATCAATTTGCAGATTTCTCCCGGAAAGGTTATGAAAACAGATTCAAATATGACAGACAGCAAGCTGAGCATAGGTTCTCCTTTGCCGTTATTTTATCATATTTCGGCCGGCGGTCAAGACAGCGTTTCCCTGCCCGGCAAAACGCCATTAAAGATTTCCGTTGCAAATTTGCAAAATGTCTTTAATATAACTTTTGCAGTTCAGAGATGAATTGCGGAGTGTCGAAACTCTCATAAGAAATAAAGAACAACTCCTTTATGGGGAGCTGGGGATATAAGCGTATTTTTACGGCGAATAACCCAGACTGGTTCTTATACAGTTTCGAACTCCCCGCCTTAGGTTTGGCCTTGGGCGGTTTGTTTTTATCTAAAACATTAAGGAGTTTAAAATGAAAAAAGACATATCGTTAGTTGATCCGGCCAAAGCCAGTGAGGAAGACAGCTTTTATTATAACGAACTGACCGGCAAGCCCTATTGGGATTTGCGCAAAATGCTCGGCCGCCAGCTGTTTCTCATCCGCCAGAGTTATAATCGCACGCTTAAACGCGTTTCCGCGGATACGAAAATTCCGGTTGACGCGATTGACCGGATAGAATGCGGAATCGGCCGGTTTTACTGGTATGAGATTGCCCAGCTGCTGGAATATTACAAAAAACGGGCCAAACTGGTTTTGGTTAATACGCTGACGGACGAAGAACGCCTAAAAGCTGTGGAAGAAAAAGAAACGGCCCGCAAACTCGAGCTGGCGGAGGAGATTATTGCCAAGGCCAAGCAGCGGGACGAAATAAGCGAGGAAATCGCAACCGCTGATTCTACGGCTTATTATCGCAGTCCTGACGTCTGAACCGTTGCATAAAAAAACACCCGTCACTAACGGCGGGTGTTCTTTTTTACGTTTGGTTTCGACTTCCTTATTTGAGGGTTCGAAGAACGACAGTCGTGTCTTTTGTGGAACCGTCTTGTTTGCGAAGCGTCAGTTTACAACAGAATCTGTTTTTTCCGGTTGTTTCGTCGGCGGTCAGAGAAGTTATCTCCGCGGACTGTACATCGGGTGCGGACATCAGCTTTTTTACCGGTTCAGGAAGAATCATCCGGGTGGATTCCGTTTCCAGGCTGCTGTGCTCCCGGTCATAAGGTTCGTAGATAACGACGGTGCTGTCTTTGACGGCGGCGTCGTTATAAATTATCTTGAGGTTGCAGATGCGGGCAAAACCGTCGTCTAAGACCTCAACATATTTTTCTTCTCCCTGCTCGACCAGCGCAACATTCGGGTCTCTTTGAATTGAACCGATGATGACATCCAGAGAGTCTATTGAAACCGGAACATATTCTTCTGCCGGGGCTTGAGAGCTCTGCGGCGAAGACCAGCAGGATGACAAAGACAAAACGGCAACAACGCTCAACAGAGCGGCAAAATGGAACTTTTTCATAATTTTTATGTTTTTTTTGTTAATATTTCAGGAAAAATCTCATTCTGCCGTTTGCGGAAGCGAAACGTTTGAATACACAGAATAAGAGTAAAAATGATTATTTGATTTGTTCAAGATAACACATTTTTACTCTTTATTCAATAGACAAATTTGTGAAAATTTTGTTGCGCTTTTATTTGGTAATCAGGAGTTTGCCGAGGTTTAAGACATAAACCACGCTTAAAAAAGCCAAAGCGCGGTAAGCAATGGTATAGATCCCCGCCCCGCCGCCGATAACCAAGTATTGAACGGCCAGCGCCGTAATCAGGGCGCAGCCGATGTTAATCAGCCAGTAGCGTCCGCTGCCCATAAAGATGAAGGCGCAAACGGCCGCGGGACCAAAGACCCAGGGGTTGGGCAGCATATTAAACACGGACAGCGCCGCGGATTTGATTAAGGCAATATTCATAATAAAGCCGGCGGCAATGATGATGGCTATGGCCGCCAGAACATAGAGATAAGTTGATTTTTTGCGCATTTTTTTCCTCTTTGTTTGTTTTTTATGGTTTAATCTAGCATCTGGCGCGGCGGGCGGCAACGTTTTTGTGCAAATTACAAACTAAAAAACCGCAGCTGTAAAACTGCGGTTCTTTATAAAGGAAGTTTTCTATCGGCTTAGAAAGTGTATCTGATACCGGCGGTAACTTCATTGAAGCTGTGCAGCTGGCCGTTGCCGATGTAGTTGTATCTGCCCATGATACGGCCGGAAAAATGCTCGGTGAAGTTGTACTGGGCGCCGAGACCGAGACGATAGCCTACACGGTCGGTCGTGCTCTTCTCGCCGTCTTTTTTAATGGAAATATCATAGATACCCAGACCCAGAGAGCCCAACAACTCTACTTTCTGTTCGCATCCCAGCGGCAGGTGGCCGTAAGCGTCTACGCCGTAGGACGAGAATCTGGCCTTGTATTTGGCGGTATCGGTATTGGTCTTTTTGTCAGCAGACATCTGCCAATAGGCCTCAACGGAAGAATAG
The DNA here is from genome assembly GCA_944390895.1 of uncultured Alphaproteobacteria bacterium. GTDB lineage: Bacteria > Pseudomonadota > Alphaproteobacteria > RF32 > CAG-239 > CAJLXD01. The sequence goes on along the minus strand of CALXRQ010000005.1, from coordinate 1,123 downwards.
TCGCCGATCTTGGTGCCCAGGCTGATGATGCCGGAACTGAATTTGTTGTTTAAATCTTTTGATTCTTTTTTGAAATCTGCGTCGGAATAAGCATAATCCAAACCAATAGTCGGATTAAAAGTTTTGAAATCCAATGCATGAGCTGCGTTAGCGGAAAGGATGCAGGCAACACCGGCTAAAAGTAATGTTTTTCTCATATCTTATAAACTCCATTTAAATAGGTTCAAAATATATTTATTGTTGTAGTCACACAGGTAGTTCGTTTACCTGACTAGGTATATAATTTTGGATAAGGATAATTAAAGGGTTGGGTTGCAACTTTTTTGTGTTATGATGCTAACAAATTGTAATTTAGTTTTATTTTTTTGAGGTTTTTGCAGATGAGTTTTGTTTGTCCGGGGCGTGACTGCCCCCTCTGCCCGCGGCTGGTCGAATATCGCGAGGGCAACAGAATCAAGTTTCCGGGATATTATAACGGGCCGGTTCCGCCTTTCGGCAGTTTGGACGCGGAGGTGCTGATTGTCGGTCTGGCTCCGGGATTAAACGGCGCCAACCAGACCGCCCGTCCCTTTACCAATGATTATGCCGGAGACGTTTTGTATCCGATTTTGAAAGAGTTCGGTTTGGCGCAGGGGCAGTATCAAAAACGCCGCGATGACGGTTTTGAGCTCAAAAACGTAAGAATCACCAATTCCGTGCGCTGCGCGCCGCCCAAAAACCAGGTAACCGGCGATGAGGTCAAAACCTGCGGCCGTTTTCTGATTGAAGAACTGAACGATATGAAAAACCTTAAGGTGATTTTAACGCTGGGCGGTGTGGCTCATAATGCGGTTTTGGGCGTGCTCGGCTATAAAAAGGCAGCCTTCAAGTTTGCCCATAATGCGGTTCACCGCCTGGAGCGGCATAATCTGCTGATGGTAAATTCGTATCACACCTCGCGTTACAACATCAACACCGGAGTGTTGACCGAAGATATGTTCCGCGATGTGATCCGCAACATTCTGAATATACTGAAAAAGGCTTGAGTTTCAAACTCAAGCCTTTCGTGTTTTAGTGCCTTACAGACTACCCCCATTTTAATGGGGGTTGAATGCTCACGACGACGATGCTATAAGAAGGTATG
>CALXRQ010000004.1 GCA_944390895.1 uncultured Alphaproteobacteria bacterium | reverse complement strand
GGCTGTTTTTTTATTGAAGAGTAATATGTACAAGGAGCGAACTTGTGAAACAAGTTCGGAGCGGATAGTTGCAGAAACGAGGCGCAATTTTTTTAGCATTAGCTTAAAATTGAGCCGAAGTTGAGGCTTACGGCGCGAAAGGGGCCCGACCGGTATCGGTTGGGAATGTCCAACCGCAGTCATACCCACCAATAAAAAAACAGCCGGCCTTGTGTCGGCTGTTTTTTTATTGAAGAGTAATATGTACAAGGAGCGAACTTGTGAAACAAGTTCGGAGCGGATAGTTGCAGAAAGCTGACAGGTAAAAGATGTCCGATTTAGATTGACAGGTCAGAGCAACTATGTTACCGCAAAAAAGACAAAGTCTTATTATGCAATATTACTGTTATCTTTTCAGAATGTAATGCATAATGATTTTAGGTGATATTTAAAAATTTTATTAACTTAAATTCAAACATTATGAACACTCAGGAAAAGCTGGCCGTTATTGGAGCCGTAATTGATGCTGTGGCGCTGGAGCAAAACGAAAAGGTTGAATTTCTTCAAAGTTTGGTTCAAAAGTTCGAAGTGCCGCTATGGGATGTTTATCCGGCCTATAAGCGGCAGGTAAACAAATTTTTCCAAGAGACGGACGGTCTGTCGGACATTGCGGAGTCCGCAGCTCAACCGCAGAATACCGATGTTTCCGTCCCAATATCGGAAGATGTTCCGCGCAGTCGGAGCGCTAAGACTGGTAAACCGGTAAAATTGAATAAGAACGGCCAGCCGCGCAAACCGTATACGCGTCGCAAAAAAGATGAAAACACGGCGGCCGCCGCCTCGAAAGAAGATGTTGCCGCTGCGGAAAAAACTGTTGCTCCGGTGGTCGAAAATAGCCTTTCTGCGGAACGTGACTACCGGGTTTTGACCAGCAATCAGGATGATCTGGGATGGAAAGTACTGTATCAGAATCCCAATAATGCCAAAGGGCTTTTCATCAGTACTAAAGTATGCCCCGATTGTAAAGCTGTGGGCGTGGCGGTTCCTTATCCTAACGGCAGCAGTTGTTTTGCCGTGGCGCTTTTTGCCGAGACCAAGCTTCTTTCTTCAAAAGAGGCCGCCGCTCTTGCCAAAAAGTTGCCCAAGTTTCACGGAATGAATTGGGAGGTAATGACCGGAAAACATCAGGCTGCTTTAGACGCTGTCCGAACCCCCTTAAATCGGATTTTGGATCGGTTTCACGGAACGCCTGTCGGTGAAAAATACCTGACGCTTCCTTACGATGCCGCACAAAGCAGTCGCAAGGCACGTTTTGTCATTGAGCTGCCCGGTATTGTGTTTAACGGTGAGTGACTTTGCATTAATCTGAAAAAAAAGCACCCGTAAGGGTGCTTTTTTGTTATGGCTGTTTGCTTTTAAGCAGCAAATGATATTGCCATAAAATAATAAACGCAGTTAAAGGAAGAAAAATTTCGCTGCTTTCTTCCAGCAGGGACCATATTTCAATCTGCTCTCTTGGCAGAGAAAGGCCGTCGTGGGCGTGACGCCAGTTGCCGGGAAAACGGTCTGCAAATTTGGCAAAAACCAGATCGCAGCACAAAACTGCCGTCGACCAGGTAACGGTATTCATCTTAAAAAATGAAGTAACCAGATGTTTGGTATATTTGACGGCTAAATAAATAACCATGCCGAATACCAGCAGCAGAACAATGCCAAATACGATTTTTTCATACAGCGGATTTTCCGGATTCAGAAAGAATTTTGACTTAAACGGCGTCGTATCGGTTGAAGACAAATGATGCTGGATTCCCGCTTCGCGCAACAAAGCGCAGAGCGACAGCAGAAAATAAACCAACCAGTCCGTTTTGGCGCCTGCGCCCTTATAATCGCGGTAAAAATAAATCAGGCCGCACAACAAAACGGCATAACCGCAGTAGGTGGCGATGTCTATAATTTCGCCGTCTTCGGTAATGGCAAATTTTTGCTCGGGAAAAAACAGCAAAACAACCGCCAGAATTGCGCCCCAGGCAATCAGAAAAAACAACGGCGTAAACAAAGGGGATAAAAAGGCTTTTTTCATGTGATCTCACTTTTGTGAATAGTTATAATTTTTCCTTATACCCTATAAAATTTTATATCGCTAAATTTTTTTGAGCAAAAGTGGATAAAATGGTATGTTAAACATTTATTATCAAACTTGTTTTAATGGTAAATAGAATAACAAATCAGAGAGATTTAAATGAGAAAAGACTTTTACATTTTCCGTCACGGCGAAACGGATTACAATCTCGAAAAGCGCTGGCAGGGATGCGGGATAGATACTGATTTGAACGAAACCGGCATATGCCAGGCAAAGGTTTTGGTTGAAAAACTTGCTTCCAAGAATCTTGAGATTATATACAGCAGTGCCTTGAAAAGGGCGTTGAAAACCGCGGAAATCATAGCCGATTCTCTAAATTTGGAAGTTAAGGTAATCAAAGATCTGCGGGAAGGAAGCTTTGGCGAAAGCGAAGGTTTGCGTAAAGACGAGGCGGCGCTCAAATATCCGGAAATATTCAATTTATGGTACGATGAAAAGGCCGATCATCTGGATGTGGCTTTTCCCGGCGGCGAAACCAAACGTCAGATGCAGCAGCGGATGCTCGGCGTTTTGGAAGGGCTTTTAAAAACCCGGGAGAGTGTCATCGGCATCGCTTCTCACGGCAGTTCCATCCGTTATTTGCTTCTCGGTTTTGGCAAGATTTTGGGGAGACTGACCAATACGGCATTGTTCCATGTTGTTTATGAAGACGGAGAATGGCGGGTGGAAGACGAATAGTCAGTCCCTCGTTTTGCCGACATCAACCCAATCCCGGGCCCGGGCGAGGAAAAACAATTCTTCCGGCTGCAGTTCTATTGCGGAGTTTGAACTGCCGCAGGCCGGAAAAACCGAAGCAAAGCGCCGCAGGGACAAATCGACGTAAACCTTAATGTCCGGATTTTTCAAACCAAAAGGACAGATGCCGCCGATTGCGTGCCCGGTATATTCCAGAGCTTCTTCCGCCGTCAGCATTTTGGCTTTGCAGCCGAACCTGCTTTTATATTTGTGATTGTCTATTTTGACGTCTCCGGCGCAGACAATCAGAACAACGTCGTTTTCAGTTCGGAAAGACAGTGTTTTGGCAATTCTGGCCGGAGCGCAGCCAAGCGCCTGTGCCGCCAGTTCAACCGTAGCCGAAGATACCGGAAACTCCATAATCTTGTCCGCAAGTCCCAACGACCGAAAATAGGCGCGAACGGCATCAATGGACATTGCTGTTTCCTCCTTTGAATGTTATTATAAAAAGAGCCGATTTAAGAATAATCGGCTCTTGGATAATTTTAGCAGATATGCTCAAATTCTTGTTTAAGATCGCGGTTGAACATTGCCTTGATTGTCGATTTGATGTCCGCCTTCTCATAAATAACCTTATATAATGCTTGGCAAATCGGCATATCAATTCCTTCCTTGTCTGCAATAAGCTTGACTGCTTTCAGTGTCGGAACGCCCTCGGCCAGTTTGCCGAAAGCTTCGCCGCGGGCAAACATTTCGCCGTAAGTGCGGTTATGGCTGTGCTTGGAGAACAACGTTGCCTCATAATCGCCGAGATGCGCCAAACCATATGCCGTATGCGGATTCCCGTGAAAATGAGCGATAAAACGTCCGACTTCAATCGGTGCGCGAGCCATTAAAGCACCTTTCAGGCCGTACCATTCCAAACCGTCCAAAATTCCGGCCGCCAGTCCGATAACGTTTTTGAGCGCTGCGCCGATTTGGTTGCCGATCAAGTCTGAACCGTAATAAAAACGAATAAGGTCGCTTTGCAAAAGCCTGATCAGATAATCTTTGGTTTGCTCGTCATAACTGTCGACAACGGCGCAGGACGGTACGCCTTTCATATAGTCCTGAACATGACCCGGGCCGGCCAGAACCGCGATATGAATGTCTTGTTTGATTTCTTCTTTCATAATGTCGTGCATGATTGCCGCGCCGGGTTCTTCCAACCCTTTCATTGCCAGCAGAAAGGTTTTGCCTTTGAGGTCATAGCCGTTAAGCTGCCGGCACAAGCCGCGAAAATATTGACAGCCGATGGAAACGATTATGGTATCGTTTTTTAAAACTTCTTCAATATTGTCAAACAAAACCATATTGTCGCTCAGGGACAGATACTGGTTTTTGCGCGTATCGCGGAGTTCAATAAAGTTCGGCGATGTCGGAATGTCATACATATCAGTGCCGCTGATATTTTCTTTGCAGTAGTTGGCGGCATACCAGCCCAAAAAAGTTCCCCAGCGGCCGCAGCCGATTAATGAAATTCTCTTCATCAACGTTTTCCTTGTATAGTTATCAGTAATAATCTAGCAATATCTCAAAAGTATCGGAAGTGCAATCTCGTTTTATAAAGATTTAACAGTTTAGGACGGATAAAAAAATACCGCCGGAACGGCAGCGGCAAAAACAAAATCTACAATGCGTCTTTCTTCACGCGCTGACGGGTAACAATGGCATTGATGTGATCAAATTCTTCAAAAGAATGATAAGCGTAATCATGACTCTTTTTGTCACAGTCATAAAAGACTTTGTTCGCCAGATTGTCAATCGCGCTGTCAATGCGGCGAAATGCGGCGTTATAGTCGGAATTGAAATTGTTTTTGACTTTCTTTTTGACAATCTGATGATAGGCCGAAATAACCTTGGCTGTCTCATCAGCGGAATTTGCATAACCTTTTTCCTCAAAGTCACGCATTATTTGAGCTGTAGTTTGATAAAAGCACTTATTGGTCAAAATGCTTTTTTGCTTTTTATTGTTACTATCAATTATCATCGATATAACCCAATATTTATTCCGTAACAATTATGTAACATACAATTTCGGAATTTGCAATATCAAATACGCAATTTTTAACTGTCGTTAATCTTAGCAGAAAAGGATTAAGAGAGAGTTAATGCGCATATTGACGCCGGGCATAAAAAAAAGAGCCTTGCGGCTCTTTTTTTATCCGACGTTTCCGAACGGGTTGATGTCTTTTTCTTTCTCTTCCTGCGTTTTTCTCAGGTCAAACCAGTCAAGGATAACCGTGGAAACGTAAATGGAAGAGTATGTTCCGATCAGTATGCCCCAAACCAGCGTGAACGAAAAACTGCGCAAAGCGTCGCCGCCCCATATCAGCAGAGCGATGGAAGCCAGAAGCGTTGTCAGACCGGTGAGCAATGTTCTTGAGAAAATGTCGTTGATGCTTTTGTTCAGCAAATCAACCTGCGACATCGTTTTGTATTTTCTCAAATTCTCGCGAATACGGTCATAGGTGACCACCGTGTCGTTAACCGAGTAACCGGCCAGTGTCAGAATGGCGGCAACCGTTGTCAGGCTGAAGTCGATCTGAAACAGGGACAGCAATCCGACGGTTACCAGAATGTCGTGAACCAGGCCGATCATGGCGCCGATTGCAAACTGCCATTCAAAACGGAACCAGATATAAAGGGAAATGCCCACAATCGCAATGAGCGAAGCCAGCACGCCGTCTCTTTTCAACTCGTCGCCGACTTGAGGACCGACCAGCTCAACTTTGCGGATTTCGACGTCGTTTCCCAAGATTTTCTTAATTTCGTTTACGGCCTTCATCTGCTCTTTTTCATCAAGCATCTGCGCCTGTGCGCGGATCATGACTTCTTGCCCGGTTTCGCCGATGGTCTGGATATTGATCTCGCCGATGTCCAGATGAGCCAGTTCCGATCTCAGCTTATCCAGATCAATTACCTGCTCGTCTTTGATTTCCATCAAAATACCGCCGGAAAAGTCAATGCCGTAGTTAAAGCTCTTTACGGCAATGCAGACAATGGCCAGCACAATGCTCAGTCCGGAAATCAAATACGTAAATTTGCGGGCGCCCATAAAGTTAATGTTCGTATCTTTTGTAATCCAACTAAAAAGTTTCATAGTTTTTATTCCTTAATTTTAGATTGGCAGTTTGGTCGGTTTGTAACGCGCAATCCAAGTCGCGATAATAACTCTCGTAACCGTAACCGAAGTGAACATTGAGGTCAGGATACCGATGGTCAGGGTTACGGCAAATCCTCTTACCGGGCCGGTGCCGAAATAAAACAGCACAAATGCGGCAACCAGCGTCGTGAGGTTGGAGTCCAAAATCGTCGCCCAGGCTTCGCGGAAGCCGGCTTCGGCCGCGTCTTTGGTAGAACGTCCGGCTTTGACTTCTTCACGCATACGTTCAAAAATCAGCACGTTGGCGTCAACTGCCATGCCGACCGTCAGAATAACACCGGCAATACCGGGCAGGGTGAGGGTTGCGCCCATCAGGCTCAAAATGCCGAGCAGCAGAAACAGGTTCATAAAGACGGCAACCGTCGTGAAGATGCCGAACAAACCATAGGCCGCAATCATAAAGATAATTACGGCGGCCAGACCGATGACGCAGGCAATGGCGCCGGCCTTAATCGAGTCTGTTCCCAGTCCCGCGCCGACCGTTCTTTCTTCCAAAACCTCCAGCGGAGCGGGCAAGGCGCCGGAACGCAGCAGCAAAGCCAGATCATTGGCCGATTTTACCGTAAAGCTGCCGGTAATGACACCGCTGCCGCCGAGAATGGCGCCCTGAATCGTCGGAGCGGAAATGACTTCGTTATCCAAAACAATGGCCAGTCTCTCGCCGACGTTGTTTTTGGTTGCTTCGCCGAATTTTTTGCCGCCGATGGAGTTGAACTTGAAGCTGACGACCGGTTCGCCTTCCTGAAACTGCGGCTGGGCGTCAATCAGATTTTCGCCGCCGACAACCGGTTTGCGGTTAATGACATAAGAACCGCCGTCGCTGCCGGGAACAACGCGCGAGGCTGAAGACAGCTTTCCGCGGCGCGCATCCATGGCCGAAGTTGAAGAATCAACCAAGTGAAAAGACATTTTTGCCGTTTTGCCGAGCAGGGTCTTGACATATTCCGGATTTTGCAGACCCGGCAACTGTACGACGATGCGGTCGTTGCCCTGACGCTGGATAACCGGTTCTTTGGTCCCCAGTTCGTCAATGCGGCGTCTGACGATTTCAATCGACTGTTCGACGATTTTGATCTTGAGCTGATTCAGCGCAACGTCGGTATAGGTGATTTTGATGACGCCGTCGTCGCCTTCTTCAACCGACAGATCGCTGTCTATTTTGCGAAAGGCGCTGACAGCTTTGCTGCGCTGGTTGAGGTTTTCGATTTTGACCGAGACCTCTTTTTCGCCGGCGCGCAGGTTCTGATAGCGAATTTTGTTTTCGCGCAGCGCCTGACGGACGGAATCTTCAACCGATCCCATTCTTTCTTTGATCACATCATCTACTTTCACTTCCAGCAGCAGGTTGGAGCCGCCTTGCAGATCAAGTCCGAGGTTGACCGGCTGCCACCATTTCGGCAGGGCGTCTTTGTTCGGAATCAGATTCGGAATGGAAAAAAAGACGCCGAGCAGACAGATGGCGATAATGATGAGAATTCTGGATTTTGACAGTTTATACATATTCTCAAGCCCTTATTTTGTTTTTTTTGTGTTTTTCTTGTTTTTGTTATCAGCCTTGGGAAGTTTGACTTCCTCGGTCAGAAGCTCTCTGATAGTGGCGCGGTTGACTTTGACTTTTACGCCTTCGGCAATCTCGACGACCAGATCGTAAGCGTCGCTGTCGTCGACGACCTTGGCATAAACGCCGCCGCCGGTAATAACTTCGTCGCCTTTTTTAATGGAATTGAGCATCGCTTCGTGCTGTTTGATTTTCTTTTGCTGCGGACGGATCAGCAGAACGTAGAAAATTACGAAAATCAAGCCCAACTGAATCAAAGTCCCGGTCATGGAACCCTGGGCAGGCACGGCGCCGGCGCTTTGAGCAAAAGCTTCACTGATAAACATTTCTTTCTCCTAATAAATTAACTCATGCGAGTATAAAACAAAATTTTTCCTATATATAGGAGAAAATCAAATATTTCACAAGTATTTTGTTGCAAAAGGTATCTTTGGCGCCGCCGGCTGATTTTCCGCTTGATGTTTTGGGCGCGGCTATTGCAGATATGAGCGCGGGTTGACGGCTTTTTTGCCGGCCCTGATTTCAAAATGCAGCTGCGGGGAGTTGACGCCGCCGGTGCTGCCGACTGTGGCGATTTTTTCTCCGCGGCGCACTTTCTGCCCCTTTTTGACCAGAATTTTGTCGTTGTGGGCATAGGCCGTAATCCAGCCGTCGTTATGTTTGACCAAAATCAGGTTGCCGAAACCTTTAAGTTCGTTGCCGGCATAAGCCACGGTGCCTGCGTCGGCACATTTGACCGCCGTGCCGAGCGGCGCTTTGATATTGATGCCGTCATTGTTGCGGCCTTTGCCGATGGAGCCGAAGTTGGAGATGACCGTGCCTTTGACCGGCCACATGAATTTGGTTTTGCGCTTTTTTACCGGCGTCGGGGGCGTATAGCTGGCCTTTTTGACGGTTTCTTTCTTGCGGCTGCCCCACCAGCTTGATGTTGAAGTTTTTTTGGCTGCGGGTTTGCTGACCGCGGTTGCTTTTGGCGCGGAAGCGGCCGCCGCGGAGCTGTCGACCACGCTGCCCGGCAGCAGCAGTCTTTGCCCGATACTCAGGGCATAAGGTTCTTCAAGATCATTGACCCGGCTGAGAGAACTCATGTCCACATTGTAGCGTTTGGATATGTTGTATAGTGTGTCGCCCTTGGCCACCACGTGATAACGGGCGCTGGGCATTCTGAGAACCTGTCCGACGTAGACGCGGTAGGGCGGAATCATTTTGTTGGCTTCGATGATTTCGCGCAACGGCACGTTATAGCGACGGGATATGCTGTAAAGCGTGTCTCCCCGCCGGACGGTTACCGTTTCCGGCGTGCCGCCCCACCAGTTGTAGCCCAGCAGCGGAATGCCCGAATTGGACGAACATCCGCCGAGCAAGAGCAATAAAGGTAAAATTAGTCCCAGCAGCCGCTTTTTCATTATCCTGCGCCATATGTTGCAACGTTGTGATGTCATCAGGCTAACAGCAATAATTTAATAATTTGTTAGCTGTCCTCATACTTTGTCGGAACCTCGGCGGTTTTCCTGTCGTTATCGGACGTCGTAACGCCGTATTCGCGCCGCCGCGCCGCATTTTTGACATGGCGTTTGGTGCGTTCCAGCATATTGTCGAACGTATCGTTGAAGCCCTTGCGTTCGGTATAGCTGATAATCAGCATTTGGGCGTTGTAGTCGTCAACGCCGAGTTTTTTGATTTTGGGTTTTGACGATGTGAAAACGTCTTTGGCCAGCGCTGCGGCTTTTTCCCTGGAAAATCCGTTTAGAATCATTCCGATTTTGGTTTTTTCAAATCTGCCGACGAAGCCTTTGTCCTTCACCTTGTCCTGACAGAGGTCGGCCATGGTTTTTAAGAGTTTGTCGCCGCGTTCGAAACTGATTCCCTTGTTGATGAAGTCGCACAAATCGCGAACATCGACCACCATCAGCGAAAAGTCCTGATTATAGCGTTTGGCGCGGTTGAAGTCCTGTTCCAGCCGGGTAAGGAAAGCTTCTTGGTTTAAGGCGCCTGTAACGATGTCGCGGCTGTCGATTTCCTGCAGTTTTTCGCGGAGCTCTTTGGCTTCGCTGATGTTTTTGCATACGAAGCTGATGCCTTCGCATTCCAGAATTTCGTTCAAAATCGGCCGCTGATGGCAGGCCATGAGATGTGTTTTGTTTTCAGAGTCTTTAATCAGCAGTTCGTTGTTGACGATACGGGCGTTTTTTATGATTTTTCCGGTATAGCTTTTAACGCTGCCGACAATGGCCTCGTTGTCTTCAAGCAGCGTGCCGAATATCGATTTTCCGGTCAGATCCTCGGGCTTGAAGCCGAGTTCCCGGCACAAGGCTTCGTTGGCGCTGGTGATAATCAGGTTTTTATCGGTTTTAAAGCCTATGTCTTCGTTGTTTTTTTCGTTGACGGCTTTCTGAATATCGTTTTCCTTAATCAGTTCTTTAATCTGTTTTTGCATATTTTTGAGTTTCTGATGCATCAGCCGGATGTTGACGCCCAGAGCAATAATGACAATGCCGCATCCTGTCAGCAGATATTCCATGTCCAAACCTCGGTATAGTTGTTCAATGTCATTCATCATAAGCGCAAAAACTGAATTTTTCCTTAAATAAGAGGTTGCATTTTAAGATTAAAAACCCTAATTTGAGGTAAGATTTAAGAAACACGGGGAATAAGTAGAAGAGATGTCAAATCCAAAACCGGAAATCATAGACGAAAGCGGCGATAAATATAAATACGGCTTTGTCACCGACATTGAGGCCGACACGGCGCCCAAAGGCCTGAATCCTGACATTATCCGGCTGATATCGGAGAAAAAGGGAGAGCCGACGTGGCTGCTGGACTACCGTCTGAAAGCTTTTGAGTTTTGGCAGACGATGAAAGAGCCGTCCTGGGCCAAGCTCAGCTATGACAAAATAGATTATCAGGATTTGTACTACTATTCCGCGCCCAAACAAAAAGCGGCGCCCAAATCGCTGGCCGAGGTTGATCCCGAACTGTTGGAGACTTATGCCAAGCTGGGCATTCCGCTGAAAGAGCAGGAGGCCTTGGCCGGCGTGGTTGCTGTTGACGCGGTGTTTGACAGCGTTTCGGTGGCTACGACCTATCGTGCCAAACTGGCCGAACAGGGCATTATTTTCTGTTCCATTTCGGAAGCGGTTAAGGAGCATCCCGATTTGGTGCGGGAATATCTGGGATCTGTTGTGCCTTATACCGACAATTTTTTCGCCTGTCTGAATTCCGCGGTCTTTACCGACGGGTCTTTTGTGTATATTCCCAAAGGCGTGCGCTGTCCGATGGAGCTTTCCACCTATTTCCGCATCAACGCCAAAAACACCGGCCAGTTTGAGCGCACGCTGATTATTGCCGACGACGAAAGCTACGTTTCTTATCTGGAAGGCTGTACGGCGCCGCAGCGCGACGAAAACCAGCTCCATGCCGCCATCGTGGAAATTGTGGTGAAAAAAGACGCCGAGGTCAAATATTCCACCGTTCAGAACTGGTATCCGGGCGATAAGGACGGCAAGGGCGGCGTGTATAACTTTGTTACCAAACGCGCGGCCTGCCGCGGAGAAAACGCCAAAATTTCCTGGACACAGGTTGAGACGGGTTCGGCCGTAACCTGGAAATATCCGTCCTGCGTTCTGCAAGGCGACAATTCGGTCGGCGAGTTTTATTCGGTGGCCATTACCAATAACCGCCAGCAGGCCGATACCGGCACCAAAATGATTCATATCGGCAAAAACACAACTTCAAAAATCATTTCCAAAGGCATTTCCGCCGGTTTCTCCAACCAGACTTACCGCGGTTTGGTGCGTGTCGGCCCCAAGGCCGCCAATGCCCGCAACTATTCGCAGTGCGACAGCCTTTTGATCGGGCAAAACTGCGGTTCGCATACGGTGCCCTATGTTGAAAACCGCAACAAAACCGCAGTTATTGAACATGAGGCGACCACTTCCAAAATCAGCGACGAACAGTTGTTTTATTGTTTGCAGAGAGGAATTGGCGAAGAAGAAGCCGTCAGTCTGATTGTAAACGGTTTCTGCAAAGAAGTGATGCAGCATCTGCCGATGGAATTTGCGATAGAGGCAGCCAAGTTAATCAACATCAGTCTGGAAGGGAGCGTGGGATAATGGTAAATCCGGTATTGAAACGGGCTTTGGACACCTGGGGCGAAGAAGCGCAGATGCTGATGGTGGTTGAAGAGATGTCAGAGCTGATGAAGGAGATTTTAAAAAACGTCAACCGCGGGAAAGACAATGTTGATCAGATTGTGGAAGAAACGGCGGATGTGGAGATTATGCTGGAACAGCTGAAGGAAAATTATCATATTGCCGATCGCGTTGCTGTTTATAAGGCTGAAAAAATCAAACTGATTGAGCGGCGTCTGAACGAATGGGATAAGATCCATGCCGCATAAAGTAACGAAAGAGCAGAAAATGACCAAAACACCGTTGTTAGAAATTGAAGATTTGCATGCCGGCGTATGCGACCGGGAAATTATTAAAGGCTTTAACCTTACCGTCAACGAAGGCGAGGTTCATGCCATTATGGGGCCGAACGGCGCCGGAAAGTCGACTTTGTCGAACATCATCTGCGGCAAGCCCGGATATGAAATCACTTCGGGTTCGATTCGCTTTAAGGGAAAAGACTTGACCGCCATGTCGCCCGAAGAACGCGCCCGCGAGGGAATTTTCCTCTGTATGCAGTATCCGGTGGAGATACCCGGCGTGCCGACTACAACGTTTTTGAAGCACGCGGTCAATGCCATTCGCAAACATCAGGAGCTGCCGGAGCTTGATACCATGGAGTTTGTCAAACTGGTGCGCGAAGAGGGAAAAAAACTGGGCATTGACAATGAGATGATCAAACGTCCGGTGAACGTCGGATTTTCTGGCGGCGAGAAAAAACGTCTCGAAACTTTGCAGATGTCGATTCTCAAACCGGCTCTGTCTATTCTTGACGAGGCGGATTCCGGTCTGGACATAGATGCTCTGAAAGTCGTTGCCGACGGGGTTAACGCCCTGCGTGACGGCAAACGCTCAATGCTGGTCATCACGCATTATCAGCGTCTGCTGAATTATGTGGTGCCTGATTTTGTTCACGTATATGCCGACGGGCGCATCGTAAAGTCCGGTGACAAAAGTCTGGCGCTGGAGCTGGAAGAAAAAGGCTATGCCGAATTTGTGAAAGAAAAATAAAATGGCCGGGTTACTGCAAAACATTAAGCTGTTCGGAGAATATATTCCCTGGTTTCAGAGCCTGCGCGAAAAAGGGTTGGCCGCGTTTGAAAAACAGGGCGTTCCCACCGCCAAGACTGAGGCTTGGAAATATACCAAGCCCCGTGATCTGAACGCGGATGATTTCGTTATCGAACCGTCAAACTTTCTGGATGAACTGCGGGCGGAAACGGAAGATGCTTGCGGCTGCCACCATGAGGACTGTGGCTGCGGCGAAGAGGGCGAATGTCATTGCCATCATGAAGACGGTGAATGCCACGGCGGCGGCCATTGCCGTGAACATGAATTGAATCTGGATTACGGCGTTCCGTTTGACGCATATCAGATTCATTTTGTAAACGGCAAGTTTATTCCCGTTTTTCCTGCGCTGCCGCGCGGCGTGGAGGTCATCACCCTGATGGAGGCGGTGCTGATTGAGGAGGCGAAAGAGCATCTCGGCCGTCTGGTCAATCTAGACGAGCATCCTTTTGCGGCGCTGAATACGCACTATATGGAAGAAGGCGTTTACATTCGCGTCGGCAAAGACGTCAAACTGGACAAGCCGTTGATGATTGTCAACCATACCGATGCCGGCGGAAGCAATTTGTTTTTCAATCTGCGCAATCTGATTGTGCTGGAAAGCGGAGCCGAGGCGGAACTGGTCGAATGGTACAAATATGCCGGTCCGCAAAAGTCGCGTTATTTTGCCAACATTGTCAATGAAATCGTTTTGGGCAAAGGCGCCAAATTAAATCATAACAAGCTTCAGGACGAGGCTTTCAAAGCCAACCACGTGTCTTTGAGCGTAGTCAGACAGAAAGCCGATTCGCAGTACAATAACTTCTGTCTGCAAAAGGGTGCCAACATCGGTCGCAACGAAATAAGAGTTCGTTTGGCGGCGGAAAACGCCCGCTGCAGCGTGGATACCGCCTATATCATGTCCGGATGGGCAACTTTGGATACGACCACCAATATTGAACATCTGTCTCCCTGTACTTATTCCTCCCAATTGGCCAAAGGCGTGGTCGGCGGCGATGCCCGCGGCGTTTTTCAGGGAAAGATTCACATAGCTCCCGATGCGGTCAAAACCGAAGGGACGCAGCTGCACAAGGCTCTGTTGCTGTCTGACGCCGCGGAAGTGGATGTCAAGCCCGAGCTGGAAATCTTTGCCGACGACGTCAAATGTTCGCACGGTGCGGCCAGCGGCGAGCTGGATGAACAGCAGTTGTTTTATATGCGTTCCCGCGGTATCGGTCTGGAAGAGGCGCGGCAGATTTTGATCGACGCTTATCTGGAAGACGTTGTTTCCAAAGTTGAAAACGAACAAATCCGCGCGTGGATGAAAAGTTTCGTACGGCAAAGCGAGGAGCAATGAAAACCTTTATCCGCAATGCTGAAGGACAAAAGCTGAGCGTCGTTGTCGAGCAGCCGGAAACGGGAGCGGCGGGACGTCTGGTTTTCATTCAGCACGGGTTGAGCAGCTTTAAGGAATATTACGTCATCCGTTGCGCGGCCGAAACTTTTCTGGCCAACGGCTATACGGTGGTTACTTTCGATTCGCGCTATTCTTTCGGCGAAAGTGACGGCAATTTGAGAGATTCGACCCTGACGGCGGCGGTTGAAGATTTGGAAACGGTTATCGACTGGGCAAAATCACAGGATTTTTACGCGGAACCTTTCGCTTTGTGCGGACATTCGCTGGGTGGCGGCAGCGTCTTGTATTATGCCGAGCGGCATCCGGAAAGGGTCGGCCTGTTGGTTCCGCTGGGCGCCATGGTCGGCGGCAAATATTATCTGCGCTCCTATATGCTCAACAACCGGGAATTCTTTGAAAAATGGCGCGAAACCGGCCGCCGTCATTGCCGCAAGCAAAATGACAAAAGTGTCGAAGGCTGGGTTTCGTTTGATTTCGTAACCGATCTGCAAAATTATGATATGGTTTTTGACGGTGGAAAAATCAAAGCCGCGACGCTGCTCGTTACCGGCGAAAAAGATTTGTCTTCCACGGTTTACAACAATGAGCGGATGTATGCGGCGCTCACGGCGCCGAAAGAGTTGGTCGTCATTAAAGACTGTCCGCATACTTTTGACAGTGACCAAAACCGGAAAGATCTGTGCGAAACGCTTGACCGCTGGCTTAAGACCAAGGTTTAAGTTGAATAACTCCGTTGCCGGGTTAAATTAAAAAAACGGAGAGAGAGGGATAAAAAATGTATGATGTCAATGAAATAAGAAAAGATTTTCCGGTCTTGCAGGAATTGGTAAACGGCAAGCCTAACACTTTTTTGGATTCGGGTGCTTCGGCGCAGAAACCCCGATGCGTCATCAGCCGGATGTCCGATATTTATACCCGCGAATATTCCAACGTCCATCGCGGTTCTTATCTGCTCTCCGAGCAGATTACCTGGGATTATGAAGCCGCCCGCCGGACGGTAAGGAAGTTTCTCAACGCCAAGTCGGAAAAAGAGATTGTTTTCACGCGCAATGCCACCGAGTCGATTAATCTGGTGGCGGCTGCCTGGGGACGAAAAAATCTAAAAAAAGGTGATGAGGTTCTGATTTCGGAAGCCGAACATCATGCCAATCTGGTACCGTGGCAAATGTTGCGTGACGAGCTCGGATTCAGCCTGAAAATATTTAAAATTGCCGATGACGGCAGTTTTGTCTGGGAAGAGTTTGCCGAAAATCTGACCGCAAATACCAAACTGGTTGCAGTAACGGCCATGTCAAATGTTTTGGGCACGGTTTTTCCGATAAAAAAAATGGCCGCGGCCGCTCATCGGCACGGTGCCCTGTTGCTGGCGGACGCTTGTCAGTTTGCCGTGCACCATAAAGTGGATGTACAGGATTTGGACTGTGATTTTCTGGCTTTTTCGGGACATAAAACCTATGGCCCGACCGGCATCGGCGTCTTGTACGGAAAATATGACATTTTGGCTTCGATGCCACCGTATCAGACCGGCGGCGATATGGTTGACCGCGTAACTTACGAACATACGACCTTTGAGGAACCGCCGGCGCGTTTTGAAGCGGGCACCCCGGCCATTGTCGAGGCCATCGGCTTGGGCGTGGCGCTGGAATATATGATGGCGCTGGGGCTGGAAAACATCACGGCTCATGAACAGGAACTGGTAAAATATGCTTCGGAAAAGCTTTCCGGTGTTCCGGGACTGAAGCTGATCGGCACCGCCAAAGACAAAGGCGGGGTTTTCTCGTTTGTAATGGACGGTATTCACCCGCAGGATCTGGCTTTTATCCTCAACAAAGAGGGCGTGGCGATTCGCGTTGGTCATCACTGTGCGGAGCCGCTGGTGCATCGCATGGGCTATGAGAGCGTGGCCCGTGCAACTCTGGGTTTGTATTCAACCAAAGAGGACATCGACCGTCTGGTCGCCGCTCTTAACAAGGCCAGAACTTTTTTTTGAGTTTGACTTTTAGCCTCAAAAGCGTATAAATCTTTTCCGAAACCGGAGGAAATACTGAATATGACCGAAAACAGCGAAGATATTTTGGATGCCAATGAAAAACAGCTGCTGAGCGCCATGGGGTTGGCCGAAGAAGCGCCCGTGCCTCAGGAACTGCAAAACTATGTCGCCCGCGCCGGAAAACCGCTGCCGGCCGGAGAAAAAATCGCCTCCGAGCAGGATATCGTAGAAGCATTGAAAACCGTGTCGGATCCTGAGATTATGGTCAATGTCTATGATATGGGGCTGGTCTATAAAATTGATATCGACAAAGACAACGGCAATGTGCATATTGACATGACCGTCACCGCGCCGACCTGTCCGGTTGCCGGTGTGCTGCCCCAGCAGGCGGCGGACGCGGTTTCTCTGGTGGAGGGAACCGGCGAAGTTGAGGTAAAAATCGTCTGGGAACCGGCTTGGACGCCGGAACGCATGAGCGACGAAGCCAAGATGATGTTTGAGCTTTTCTGAACCGTTTGCCGGCGAAAATCTGTTTGACTTTTAGAGGAAGGATGCTAGTTTGCATACTATATTTTTCTTAGTATGCAAATTTTTTTTATATTAGTATTTACCCTTAATTTTTCGGAATATGGAAAATTTTAAAAAGACTTTTGATCTTCTGGCGCAAAAAGCGTCGGTTGTGGAACATCGTAAAGACGAGTTTGAAGCGAAGCTTGACGCTTTTGTCAATCGTCCGGATCTGACGGCCCTTTTGCAAAAAAACGGATTGGATTCTCTGCCTTTTATTTTGGCGGGAATGACGATTGAAGGTTGTTTCGTTTACGGTACCGGCGTTAATTTTTTTGTTGCCAACGGCTATCCTCCCGAAGGAATGGATTTTTTTATCCGTAATCATGAAGGTTATTGCAAAATCATTATGAGCTGCTGTCTGATGACGAAAAGTACGGCCGACGGTCAGATAACCCTGGTGCGGATGTGTTCCGACGAAGATGTTCTGGACCGTGAAAAAGCGGAAGCGGTAATGGATACTTTCGTCCGCTACAGGCACGGTCTGCATGTTTCAAAACTGCGGCTGGCGAAAATAAAATTTAATGATTTTCCGGTAAAGTTGTGCGGGTATATGATTTTCGTTACGGTCGATACGCAGAAAACCTTTTATCTGCTGGCCGATGTTGACAGCGGAAGCCTGTTCGTGGCCGAAGAAAACCAAATCGGCGTTTGCACGGACGTTCCGTCAGCAAAACAGGCGCTGTCATCGCCGTTTTCCGCTTATCTGTATGACGGTTGCCGTCTGCTGCGGGACGAACACAGTCGCTCTAACGGCGGTGTCGGCATTTTCTTCGGATGATGCAAAAGTTCTAAAAAAAGCTGCCCGGCATAAAGGCAGCTTTTTTTATGGTTTGAACGTCAGGGTTTCATAAAATGCCGGGCGGATTTCCTGCCAGATTTTTTCTTTCTCCTCATCCGTGCGTCCGCGCCAGGTTTCAAGTGTAATCAGCGGTATTTTCTTTTCGATTCCCGCCCAGGTGCCGAAAGAGCCGGGCGTTTCGTAACCCACGTTTTCAACCAGTCTGTAGCCGGTTTTTTCCGCATACATCTGAGCCAGTTTTTCGGCCGGTCCGTCATAGTCGATTAAATGCAGGTCGGAGTGAATGGAAATAATCATTGCAGGTTTATAGGTTTCGACCAGTTCCATCATAAAACGGGTCTCGGTTTCGGAGGCCGGACGGCCGCATTTGACTTTTTCGTAAGACAACGTCTGCGTTTCATTTTTAAAATTGGCCGTCGGATAATTGCGGTTCAGGTCAACCTTGTTGGCGTTAAAACGCGTCTTCAGGGCTTTTCCGTCCGGGTTCAGACAGGGCAGAAAATACAGGTTGTAATCACATTTTACCGTCGGATTTTCGACCAGCTCCCGCATAAATCTGCCAATGGCGTATTCTCCTTCGGTTTCATCGCCGTGAAAAACGCCCAGAAAAAAAATTCCCGGCAGTTTTACGTCGTTTACCCGTTCAAAAAAGTCAATCTTCCGGCCTTGCGGGCTGACGGCGGTTCTTATTTTATTTATGGCGTTGGGCATTGTTAAGCAAACCGATGATAATATTGCCGATAGAACGGGCCTTGGCCTGTTTCTTCTGCTCCATTTTGGCATTGGCTTTTTCCAGAGCGGTATCGACGTCGACATGAACCATTTTCACTTTGCTGATACAGAAACGGGTTTGGCCGCCCCTGCGGATGATGTGGTCAAGGTCTTCGGTGTCCGCCAGCGGCTGAAAACCGAAAGAATTATAAAACTTCTCGCCGTTTTTATTATCGACGTTATATTCCAAAATCAGGTTTCTGACGCCTTTTTCCTTCATTTTGGGCAGTGTCTGTGCCAAAATGTAGGTCCCCAGGCCGTGACGCTGAACGGAGGGATCCAAATAAATCTGGTTTAAGATCATGGTCGTATCGTCAAGCTTGACGTCGCTGACAAAATTTACCTTGCGGTACCAGGCGTATTCGTAACCGTCCAGCATGCCGTGTTCCAAATCCTGCGTACGGCCGTTTTCGTTGGTCTTGTAATATTCCGGAATGCGGCTGTAGCGGACAAAACCGACCGGCTGCCCGTCAAGCGTGACCATAAATGTTCTGGAAGTCGAGCTGTGCTGGTTTTCCGCGGCAAAGCGTTTTACTTTCTGGTAAAAATAGTCGTAAGTGTACAAAGCCATTTCTTCCGGAGATTTATAGGCTTCGGACAGTTTGTTGTACGAGTTGCGGTATGCCTCGGCCAAAAGGCGGAGGTTTTGTTCGCTGCCGTCAAGAATGGTTATGGATACTTTCATCTTTTTTCTCTGTTATTGTGGATTAATGCCATCAAAATACCATTTTATAATCGGGAGTCAAATTAATTTATCCGATTTTTACATATAATTACCGTCAAAAAAGGCTGGACGGGCGCCGATTAAGGTGTTAAAAATTTGCCATATTTATTATGGGACGGTGAAAATGGATATTAATGAATTAATTGAAAATTTTGAACTCCTTGACGACTGGGAAGACAAATACCGCTATATCATAGATCTGGGAGCCGGACTCCCGCCGTTGGAAGACCGTTTCCGCACCGAAGAGTGGAAAGTGCGCGGCTGCCAGTCGCAGGTCTGGCTGGTGCCTGAAAAAAAGGACGGCCGGTTGTTTTTTAAGGGGGACAGCGATGCCGCCATCGTAAAAGGGATTATATCCGTTGTGTTGACGATTTTTTCCGGTAAGACGCCGGAGGAGATTTTACAGGTCGACGTCGATTCCCTGTTCGGCCGGCTGGGGCTTGAGGAACATCTGAGCCCCAGCCGCCGCAACGGTTTGGGGGCCATGACCGAAAAGATCCGTTACTATGCTTCCATCCTGTAAGGATTGTTTAAATGAATATTCACGAGTATCAGGCTAAAAAAATTTTGAACCGCTACGGGATTACAATCCCCAAAGGCGGTATCGCCTATACCCCGAACGAAGCGAAAAGGGTCGCTTCCAAAATTTCTTTCCGCGGTCCGTGGATGTTAAAAGCCCAAATCCAGTCCGGCGCCCGCAATCGCGGATATTTTCTTGAAGAAAAAGCCGGCAAAAAAGGCGGCATCCGTCAGATAAAAAGCCGTCGCGAAATTGTCAGAAATGCGGAGCAGATGTTGGGGGCGACTCTGGTAACGCTCCAAACCGGTCCCAAAGGCAAGCAGGTCAGCCGCATTTATGTCGAGGCCTTTAATAAAGTCAAAAAAATTTTTTACGCCGGTTTGGTTGTCGACCGTATGAAGTCTGCCGTCACGTTGCTCATTGCCGAAACCAAAGATCAGGATATCAGTGACATTGCGGTCAGCACGCCGGAACAAATTTTGAAAATAGAACTCCCGCTCAATGACGGTGTGGAACCGAAGCAGATTCAGCAGGTGCTGGAGTTTGTCGGCCTTTCTCCGCGCAGCGCCAAAAGTCTGGAAACCCTCATCAACGGTATGCATCAGGCTTTTCTGGACTATGATGCGACCATGATTGAAATCAATCCGGTCGGCGTTTTGGCCAACGGAGCGCTTATCGCGCTTGATGCCAAAATATCTTTTGACGACAATGCGCTCTATCGCCATAAGGACATTAAGGTTTTGCAGGACGATTATGAAGCCGATGACCGGGAGCTGCAGGCGGCTAAATACAAGTTCGGCTATTCCGAATTTGACGGCAGTATCGGCTGCATTGTCAACGGCGACGGTCTGGCCATGGCGGTTATGGACGTGCTTCGCGCCAAAGGCTACGGAGCGGCCTGCTATCTGAACGTTAAAGGCGGCGTTGACAAAGACAAGATAGCTTCCGGCATTAAAATCATCATGACCAATCCTCGCGTGGAAGGGATTCTGATTAATATTCTCGGCGGTTTTCTGCGTTGCAATCTGGTTGCGGAAGGAATTGTCGCGGCGGCCTCCGAAGTTGGGTTGAACGTTCCGCTGGTCGTCCATTTTGAAGGCACCAACAAAGACGATGCCAAGGATATCCTTATTCATTCCAAACTGCCGATTATCATTGCCGATGAAATGGACGAGGCTGCCGACAAGCTGATTAAGGCCATAGAGGAGAGTGATTAGATGTCGATTCTGGTAGATAAGAGCACCAAAGTGGTTTGTCAGGGCATTACCGGTACGCAGGCAACGTTTCATATTCAGCGCTCGCTGGATTACGGAACCCATGTCGTTAGCGGCGTTACGCCGGGCAAAGGGGGCAGCATGCATTTGGGGTTGCCGGTTTTTAACACGGTCGCCGAAGCGGTTAAGGAAACCGGAGCCAATGCCAGCGTTATGTTCGTGCCGGCGCCGTACGTCAAGGGAGCCGCCCGCGAGGCAGTGGAAGCGGAACTGGATCTGATGGTCTGCATTGCCGACGGCGTGCCGATTAAAGACATGCTGGAAATCAAGGCTATGCTGAAAGGCTCCAAAACCAAGCTTATCGGGCCGAACACGCCGGGAATCATCACGCCCGGTGAGGCACGGCTGGGTATTTTTCCCGAAAACATTCATCACCGCGGAAAAATCGGCATCATTTCCCGTTCGTCGACCCTGACCTATGAGGCCGTGATAGAAACCAACCGGGTCGGTCTCGGCCAGTCGACGGTAATCGGCTTGGGCGATGATATGATAATCGGTATGGATTTTGTCGAGACGCTGAAATATTTTCATGAAGACCCGGAAACCGAAGCGGTAATCGTTCTCGGCCGCTTGGGCGGAACCTTTGAAGAAGACGGCGCCCGATTTTACAAGTCGCTGGAACATAAGAAGCCGGTCATCGGTTTTGTGGCCGGCGATGCCGTGCCGTTCGGGCATAAAATGGGTTATGCCGGAGACATTATTACCAAGGGACGCATTTCCGCGCAGGACAAAAAAGACGCAATGCTCGATGCCGGCATTACCGTTGTGAACAATATCAATCATATTCACCGCGAGCTGGAAAAGATTTTTCAGTGCTGCGAAAATTGCTGCCGTCTCTGAATGTGGGCTTTTTTCGATAATCTTCTCAATGCAATTCTGCCGCCGCGCTGCATTAAATGCGGTGCCGTCATTGCCGACGATTCGGGTTTGTGCGCGGACTGTTTTAACGAAATCAATTTTATCTCCGCGCCCTATTGCCAAAAGTGCGGACATCCGTTTGAAACTACGCCTTCGGCAGGAAAAATGCTGTGCGGGCGCTGCATGAAAAATCTCAAAACGCCTTTCCGTTTCAGCCGTTCCGCGGTTCATTACGACGAGGCGTCAAAGAACCTGATTCTGGCGTTTAAATTTATGGATAAAACCGACAACGCCGCCACGCTTGCCCGTTGGCTGAACCTTGCCGGCCGCGACATTTGGGCCGCCGGTGTCGACCTGATGCTTCCGGTGCCGCTGCACTATACGCGTCTGCTGAAAAGACGCTATAACCAATGTGCGCTTCTGGCTGCAGAACTGCATAAGCTGAATGGCGTTCCGACCGATTATACGTCACTGGTCAAACATCGGCGTACCCGTCCGCAGGTGGAATTTTCCGGTCATGAACGGATTAAAAATCTTAAAGGCGCTTTCAGCGTAAAACATCCCGAAAAAATCAAAGGCAAAAGAGTTGTCCTGATTGACGACGTCATGACCACCGGTTCCACGCTGAAAGAATGCGCTCTGGCGCTAAAGCGGGCAGGAGCCCGTTCGGTGGATACCCTGACCGTGGCCCGGGTTGTTTAGGCTTATTCCGCAGCCAGTTCGTCCGCTTCTTTAATGCGTTCAATGTCGGCGCCGACCCCTTTGAGCTTTTCTTCCAGTTTTTCGTAGCCGCGGTCAAGATGGTACACGCGGTTGACGATGGTTTCTCCTTCGGCGGCCAGTCCCGCCAGAACCAGTGCGAACGAAGCCCTGAGGTCGGTGGCCATCACTTGGGCGCCCGAAAGTTTTTTCACGCCGCGGACAATGGCCGAAGCATGGCCGTGGACGTTGATGTTCGCACCCATCCGCATCAGTTCCGGAACATGCATGAAACGGTTTTCCCAAATGGTCTCGGTGACCATCGACGCGCCTTCGGCCGTCAGCATCAGAGCCAGAAACTGAGCCTGCAGGTCAGTCGGAAATCCCGGATAATAATCAGTCATAATATCCTGTCCGCTGAGTTTTGCGTTAATGGCATCAACCAAAATGCCGTTTGGCGTTTCGCTCACTTTTACCCCGGCGTCCCGCAGAATTTGCATCGGGTTTTGCAACGTTTGCATTTGCGCGTTGATCAGCTCTATTTTTCCGCGCGTGATCGCAGCCGCCACGGCATAGGAACCGGCCTCTATCCGGTCGGGAATAACCTTATGTCTGGCGCCGGACAAAGCGCTGACGCCCTCAATGGTGATGGTTGAGGTTCCCTGTCCGGAAATTTGCGCGCCCATGGCGTTCAGCAGCTCGGCCAAATCGGCAATCTCGGGTTCTTTGGCGGCGTTCTCGATAATCGTGGTTCCGCAGGCTAGAGCCGCGGCCATCATAATATTGCAGGTGGCGCCGACCGAAGCCGTATGAAAGGCGATATGCGCGCCTTGAAGTTTGTCGGGAGCGTCAGCGATGATATAGCCGTTTTTAATCTCTATTTTGGCGCCCATCTGTTCCAAAGCCGAAAGGTGAATGTCCATTGGCCGCGCACC
This sequence comes from uncultured Alphaproteobacteria bacterium, assembly GCA_944390895.1. GTDB lineage: Bacteria > Pseudomonadota > Alphaproteobacteria > RF32 > CAG-239 > CAJLXD01. Next base: position 51,820 of record CALXRQ010000004.1, on the reverse strand, counting down.
GATAGCACATCCGCCGGGCAGCGAGACCTCCACATGGCCGTAGCGCGCCAGCAGCGGACCCAAAACATAATATGAAGCGCGCATTTTTCGCACATAGTCATAAGGAGCGGTCAGAGAAGAAGCCTCTGCCGTCCGATAAGAATAGGTCTTGGACGGATGCCCGTCGACAAAGTCGTTAAATTCGTCAATCTGAGTCCCGAGTTGCCGAAGCAGCGCGTTCATCGACGCAATGTCGGACAGCATCGGCATATTGGTCAGCGTAACCGTGTCTTTGGTTAAAAGGCTGGCGCAAATCAGGGGCAGAGCGGCATTTTTTGCGCCGCTGATATAGATTTTTCCTTCCAGGCGTCGACCGCCTTTGATTTTAATCTTATCCATAAATTTTCTCCTTGTGCGGTTGCTTGCTAAACAATAAAAGCCTGAGGGCTATTTTCCTTCAGACTTTTTCAGTTCTTCTCTGGCCTTTTGCTGTTTTTTACGCTTTTCCAGATTTTTTTGCAGGGCTTTTGCTTCACGTTCAAAACGCAGTTCCGAACGTTTTTTTTGAATTTTCTTAGGGCTTTCGGTCATCTCTCCTCCCTAATCAGTTATTGGGGAATAAACACAGTATATCTGACTATTCTTAAAAAAGATATAAGATTTTAAGTAATAAATTTATAATCTTTCGGAAAGTTTTCTTCCTGTTCTTGAAAAACGTCGTCTGAAAGCCGGTCAAATGCCAAACGCGGCGTCATATCGGATTGTGCCGTTTAATCGGCAGCCGGTGTCGTTGAGACAAATTGCCATAAAGTTTTCGTCCGCCGCCTTAAAAGGAGCTTTTATGCCGTATCTGCTTGCAGGGACATAACCGGCCTTGGGATAATATTGTGCATGTCCCAAAACAACGGAAAATTTATAGCCCGAGCTTTTGGCGATTTCATGTCCGCGTTTAATCAAAGCCAGACCGATGCCTTGCTTCTGATAAGCCGGCAAAACGGATAACGGTGCCAGAGCCAGAACCTCGGTCTCGTTTACAAATGCTTTTGTAAACATGATATGTCCGACAAGCTCATCGTCTTTAACCGCCACGAGCGAAAGTTCTGGGATAAACGATTGGCTTTTTCTCAAAGCCTCAACCAGATTTTGCTCGTTTCCGTCGCTGTGTTCGGCCGTTTTGAATGCTTCGGTTACAACATGGCGGATTTTTTCATAATCGGTTTGCTGCTCCGCTCTGATAACTAACATTTATGTCTCCCTCGCTTCTTATTTTGATAATCTACCGGATAATTGAAAAAATGCAATATCTGGTGACGGACAAACTGTTTAATATTAAACTGAAGCATAAAATATGATATTTTTTTTGTCAAATTTTGTGCTTGAGTCGGCGATGGAAATATGATATATTCCCTTTTATCAAAAGCATTATTATGTTCGACTATTAAGCTGATCGGGGCTTGTTTCATAATATGCTTTTTATTTTTGAAAAAAATTAACTTAAAAATATAAAGTTATGAAAACAATTATTTATTTTGCCGTGAGTTTTTTTGCCGGTGGTCTGTTGGTGTATTTGTTTTGCTTCTGGAAAAAGTACAGAGCCAAAAAAGAAATTGAACAACGGAAAAAAGAAACCGACGAATTGATAGAGGCTTGTGAAAAGGCGGATATCGATAAGTTGATTATGCTGCTTGAAAAAGGTATGGATCCGAACACGAGAGTTCAGGTTTGGGTGAATGAAAGTTGGAGCAGTCCGCCTGAGTATTGTGACCTTTCACATTATGAAACCAGAACTTTGCTGGACATTGGCCGTCACAGTAAAGCCGTGGAAAAACTGCTGCGGGCCTATGGCGCTAAAACCATAGCTGAAATTAGCGAGGAGGAGGCTGCGATTAAGAAAGTTCTCGATGAAGCCGAAAAGGCTGAAAGGGAACGCCGGAACGCCATTCGCCAAGCTGAAAAAAAGGCTAAAGCCGAGGAAGATCTGCGTAAGGTGGAATCCTTTCTGGCATCTTAAAGAAAAGCCCTAATGTAGAAAAAGCACCGCCTTGTTTCAAGCGGTGCTTTTTTTATGGTGCGCGTTACTGTGCGATTATCGGACTGAAAACTATGAAGAATTTAAGCAATTAACAAAAAAAATGGAGGTGGGTGCAGAAAACTTCAATCTAAATCAGGAAGAGCGGAAACAATCACGAAGATTTCAATAAAAATTAACAAAACCATTACCCCCAGATATCTAAACTTTTCAAATCGTTTTATTCTTTCCGGAAATTTATGGGTAAAGATAAGAATTGTAAAAACAACATACGCGGCAATGAATAAGTAGCCCGAAATTTCCACAAGACGTCCCATAAAATAATAGAAATTTCCAGTATTTATAAAGAAAAATACCCCCCAAAACATTAAGCAAATTAACAGAAAAAAGAAGAACGCCCAAAACAATAAAGATTTAACTTTAGATTTCATGTGAGAATACCCCAAGCATTATAAGTATACAGAGAGAGATATTCTCACAAATTTATAAAATCGTCAATTAAGGAAGTTTTCTTTCAAGCAAATTGACACATTTACCTTTATTTTCCAAGCCATAGTGTAAACCTTTCCAATTATTGGTTATGTCCTTAGCGCTATCTTTGAAAATATTGCCAACTCCGCCATAACGATTTCTGGTCTCAGTGTTTGGAATCTTTTGGGCTAAGTCTTTAGCTTCTTTAATCAGTCCCGCACTCCAACCAATTGTTGCCTCCAACTTTCCGCCTTTTCCGGCCAGACAACTCATATACTGATGTTTATTTTCATCTGTCACATTATCATCAATCGCTGTCGCTCAAGACCTCGTCGCTTTGCTCCTCGTCCTCTGCCGGTTGACAATTTTCAGACGGCTCCGTCAGACTTGCTTCGCAACTCCGTTCTTTTAACGACAACCATAAAAAAAGCCTCCTTTAAGGAGGCTTTTTTTATGGTGCGCGATATTGTGCAATTATCGGACTAATTTTTATGATGATTTTATAAAATTAAACCAGAACCTAAGATGTTTTATTTAATATATTTTTACCTTTATGGCTGGATACTATATGTAACCGAGTACTTAAATAAGGATATTATATTATGATAAAAAACATTAAAATAAGCTTGTTATTTCTATCATGTTTTTTATTTCCATCTTTAGCATTTGCTAATGGAGGATTGCCCCTATGGATAAATACAATCCAATCTGTTGCGGCAACTTCAGGAATCATAGGGTTAGGATATCCACTATCTAGTTCTATAATTACATTCATTTGTTTAGTATTCATTATATTATGTGAAACTTTATTTTTGAAAAAAAAGTATTTTAAAACAACAAATACTGCAAAAATAATTGAAATTGTTTCAGTTTCAAACTTTGTTTCAACGGTTTTAGGCGGAATAATTTTATGTCTTGCTTTTTATACTGTAATGTTCGTTTCTGATTCTCATCACATTGGATATTTAACACTTGGACCATTATATGGAATATTGGCATATCTTCCTCGAAACTCTGTCGTAGTTACGATAGGCTTTATTTTTATTATGCTTTTTTATAATATCTTTTTTTGTTTTTTCTCATATTTTATCGAGAGATTTATAACAAAAAAGTATTTGCGAAACACATATAGTAACGATGTTTTATCTAAAGGAATTTTACGAGCTAATATTTTGAGTTATGCAATATCTTTCTTCCTAATGTTGCCAATATATATCATGTTGCATGGAATATTAAGGATATAGTAAAAGTCCGATAATTCATCAAAAATTGCCAATTTTAAAATGTAAAAAATCGGACTTTATGAAAGTCTTGGAATATATACAAAAAAAGCACCTTTAACGGTGCATAATCAAAAATGGTGCAGCCTGCTGTGCAGTTATCGGACTAATTTTACGCAAGATTTCAGCGACTTAGGTAGGAAAATTGAATTACTTGAGAGTAATCAATAATGGGGCAAATATAAAAGATATAGAGCATATTTTATTATAATTTTTTCCATTTAAAGTGTTGATCCTTATAAATTGGCTCTAAATTTATTTTAATTTCTTCAACAATTTCATTTACCCTTTTGTTAATGTCATCATTAGCATTATTGGAAAATAGTATATTTTGTAATATTGTGGGATTTTGATGTGTATCACTATAATACAGGTCTTTTGCCGCAGTCCTGATTTTAAGCGTATATCCAGTTAATTCATATATTAATTGCATTAACTCCAATCCCCAATACAAGCATGCATCATTCATAAAATTTTGCAGTTTTTCTATTTTATCTTGTCTTTCCGCCAATCTACGATGAGGAACCCATGCAAAATATCTTTCTGGAAAAATTCCCATGTGTTCAGGATCACGTTGCTTTTCCGAATGTACCCACTGTTCCACCTCTTTAATATCAAGTTCGTTGATGCGTCCAATTCTTGCATATAGTATGGCATCTTGCACATCATATACGCTTTTCATTATTTGACAGGCAAGTTCTATTTTTCTCTTTCCGATAAATTCTTTGCGCCATGTATGCAAAGCGAAACCTGCAATTAAAGCCATAGCAATTGTTGAAAAGGCTGTAATTATATCTGAAAAATCACTGATTGCCATTTTTTATTTTCTTTTTTTAGGTTCACTAAGTGGTTCGTAATATTGTTCATTAGGTTAATCCATATTTAAACATTTTTCTAGTTCTCTAAAGAATTCTATAGAAAAAGTTTCATCTCCTTTTGTCTTTCCTTCTTCGTACTCTCTAAAAATTATGTTCTGATATGTTAACAAGTTTCTTCCAGCTAAACAAACTTCAATCTTATCTTGTTTATCTCCTTTGTTTTTTAAGATATTATGATATTGAGCAAATGTTCTCATCCCTGACATAAAATTAACTAAAGAGGCAAATTTATTTGCTTCTTCTACTGTATTATGATTCCCTTTTAATACAATATAAGCTTGCGCTACAGATAAATTTCTGTCGTCTGTATTTAAATAGCTATTTGCAAAGACGCTCATTGTGCACCCCATCAAAAAGCCAACTAATAGTAATGTATATTTTCTCACAATAACCTCCTTACAATGGTAATTTGAAATAAAGCATACTTAGATTAATCATAAAATACAATAAATTTTTGTCCGAGCAATAATTATTGAAAAATTCTATCTACACCCAATATATTTTTTAATTAAATTTTCAACAATTTTATCGGACTGGGATTTTATTTAATGAAATGCTTGATTTTCTTGGCGCTTGCTTAAAAAGTCCGATAATTCATTTAAAAATGCTTTTTCCAAAACCACCAAAATCGGACTGGCGGAAAGCCTTGGTTTACATAACAAAAAAGCACCTTGAAAGGTGCTATCTCAAAAATGGTGCCGCTGGCAAGAATCGGACTTGCGACCCCGTCATTACCAATGACGTGCTCTACCACTGAGCTACAGCGGCGACAACTGAAAGTGAACATACATATTCTTAAAATAAAAATCAAGCATATTTTTTGATATTTGTTAATTTTTATATAAAAAACTTTTATCCTGACGAATAATGTATATTATATTAACCAGAATCAATTTGATCAGGGGATGTATTCATGTCTGAAAAATCACTCAAAACTTCGGCAAAAGCGGCAGGAAAGAAAACGGCTGTCAAAAACAGAAGTGTTAAACGTCCGGTTTCGGCAAAAAAGAAGGAACTTTCATCTGCTGTTATTTCAGATTTAACGGATAAAGCAAATGTATCTGCTGAGGCAAAGCCGGAAAAGAAGGCAGCTCCGAAGTCCGAGCCGGCGTCAAAGAAGCCCGTTGTTAAGAAGTCTGCCGCCGGCAAAACGAAAAAAGCGGCAATTGCTGTCAAAAAAGTTGCCGTAAAGGCGTTGAAGAAAAATATCAAAGCCGGAAAACCGGTTTCGCCGGCGCCGGTTTTTACCACGCCTTATCCCGAAGTCAATATGGGTGAACAGCTTTTTACTCCTGAAATCGAGCCTCAGGCTGCGGACGAAAAGTTGAAAAAACAGGTGGCGGAATATAATACCCTGCCGTTTCGCCGCACCTATCGCGGTCTGGCGTTTTACCTGACGTTGTTCGTCATGCTGATGACGTTGTTGTTTGCCTGGCTCAGCGGCGATTCGGACATTTTGTTCGGCTTAGGATTCATTGTGCCGATTTTATATCTGGTTTATCGCAGTTATCGGACTTCTTATGTCATAGCCATTATCTGGTGGTCTCTGGAAAAACTGATCCAACTGACGGAGGTCACCCGGACTTCCGCCGCGGTCAGCGTCATTTTATGGTGGATTTTAATCAGCTATGTATATTTCCGCGCCATGCGGGTTGAAATGCTCCGTCTTAAAGAAGATGCGGGCCGCGGACGGAAAGTTTCCTACCGCCCTTTGTTCCGTGATTTGGTCTTGGCGGTAGTTATGCTTTTTGTCATAACCTTTGGGGTTGCATTTATATCAATTTAATGTAAAATTGCAATCCAGGGGATTTCCCGCTGAATAATAGTTTTAAGAGAGGTTATTTATGAAGAAATTTTTAGCAGTAGCTTTTTCGTTTTTTCTGTTGGGCGGATGCTTCGGGTCCGATAACATCGTCGGCAGCGAATATGAGTTGAAACAGGATAACGAACTTTTCCGTATTGTCATCGGCTTTAACAATGACGGCAGATTTTACAGCAATGCCATTAACGGTGTTACGGGCGTTTACCAGCTGAACAATGACAGCATTACGCTGAGCATTAACTCTAAAACCAATGTTGTGCCTCATCAGGACTATGTTGCGATTGAAAATACCTATTTTTCGGATTTGAGAAAGGTCAACAAATTCAGAACCACGCCGTCGTCTTTAAGTCTTTATACTTATGACGGCAAAACGCTGCAGTTTGACCGGGTCGGAAAAGCTCAGGTTCAGTAGTCTTTTGCAGAAAAAAAGCCCCGCGGGAAAGCGGGGCCTTTTTTTGTGGCAAAAGTAACAATAGCAGTTGAGAAAAATCGGTAACATGTTAGAAGTAGGCAAAAACAAAGGTGATGATTTGAAAAAGAAAACGTTTTTGTGGATTTGCATCTATACTTTATTGCCGCTGCTGTTAAACTTTTTTTATACGCAGCATTCCCAGCTTGTGAAAAAGTTTGCCAACGTTTTTGTTGATTGGGCGGCGCTGCTGTTGCCGCTGTTTATTTTCCCTAAGGCGGCAAAACGTTATATGTGGATATTTTTTCTGCTCTATCCGCTTTATTGGGTAAACATCTGTCACGGCATATTGTTTGGCGGCAGCCTATCTTCCATTTCGTTTCAGACGGTATTTGACTCCAATCCGGCAGAAATTTTGGATTTCATCGGCAATTTCTTCAATGTCGATATTCTGCTGGCAACGCTTTTGCTCTTTGTTCCGGGACTTTATATCTTGTTGAAAAAGGCCGCCCCGCTGGAGTTGAACCGCCGGGCCCGTCTGATCGGGCTGATTGTCTGCGCCCTGTTTTTTGTCATAATGTTTTATCAGGCTCTGCGGCCCAAATACCGCATTCTGCCGGTCAAAATAGTTACGGAATATCTGACTTACCGCAATGATCTGCGCCGCATTATCGAGATTAAGAACAGCCGCAGCATTGAGCCTTTTGCAGATATCGTTTCTTCCGTGCCGGCGGATGAGCCTCAGACTTATGTTGTGGTTATCGGTGAATCTGTCGACCGCGGGCACCTCAATTTATACGGCTATCACCGCAACACCATGCCCAAGCTGACTTCTTATGCCGATGAGCTTTACATTTTCCGAAATGTCTATTCGCCGCACAGCCATACGTTAAGTTCGCTGCGCAAGGTTTTAACTTTTGCTCATGATGAAGAGCTGACCGATGCTTATGACCGCGGCAGTATAATCAATTATTTCAACGATGCCGGCTTCAAAACCTTCTGGCTCTCCAACCAGTATTCTATGGGAGACAACGACAATGTCATTGCCGTTTACGGAGAAGATGCCAAACGCGTGGAGTTCACCAATACCATGAACTGGCAGGAAATGGAAAGCGAATATGACGAAGTCCTGCTGCCGCTGGTGGAAAAGGCGTTGCAGGATAAGGCTGAGCGCAAGATTATTTTTGTGCATCTGATGGGCAGTCACGGACGCTATGAAAACCGCTATCCCAAACATTTTCGCCGTTTTTACGACTATGAAACCGCCCGCCAGAAAAAGGTTTGCCACTATGACAATTCAATTGTCTATACAGACTATGTTTTAAATAAAATTATCAAACAGTTGCGCAAAACCGGTCAATATGCCTATCTTTTGTATTTCAGCGACCACGGGGAAGACGTTTATGACCGGGACGACAGCTGCTTCTGCCATTCTGAAGACATTGCTTCCCGGCATATGTTTGAGATTCCGTTTATCTTATGGCTGTCCGAACGTTATAAACGGCTTAATCCCGCTTTGGCCGAGCGCCTGCCGGATTACGCCGGGCGCTTGTTTAACACGCAGAACCTGATTCATTCTCTGCCAACCCTTTCGGGACTTGATAATCCCGACATAAAACCGGAGCTTAATTTGTTTGCTCCGGAATATGATGTCGGCCGGGTAACGCGTCCGCCCATAAAAAAACACCGCTGAGCGGTGTTTTTTTCTACCTGCCGAAAACGGCATCCTTCAGACGTTTGAGGGTGGCCTGTGCCGCCGGTCTGGCTTTGGCGGCACCTTGCGCCAGGAGTTCCTCCACTTCGTCAAAATGCGCCATATAGTAATTGTATTTTTCTCTCGTTTCCTTAACCTCGGCAATGACGGCGTCAAGCAGCATATTTTTAATATGTCCGTAGCCGAGCTTACCCTGACGCAGACCGTCGCCCATCTCTTGCAGCTGTTCCGGCGTGGCTATGGATTTGTAAATTTCATAGACCAGAATTTCATCGGGGTTTTTGGGTTCTTCCATCGGCCGAGAGTCGGTTTTGATTGAAAAAATGGCTTTTTTGATGGCTTTGTCGTCCTCAAACAAAGGAATAACGTTGCCGTAGGATTTGCTCATTTTCCGTCCGTCGATACCGGGAACCACCGCCACGTTTTCGTCAAAACGGTAAGTCGGAAGGCGCAGCAGCTCTTTGCCGTAGTGGGCGTTGATGGCTCCGGCGATATCGCGGGCAATTTCCACGTGTTGCACCTGATCTTTGCCGACCGGTACGATGTCGGAATCATAAGCCAGAATATCGGCCGCCATCAGGGTCGGATAGGTATACAGTCCCATGTTGATACCGTCGTCGTCAGGCTTGCCGGCTTCGCGGTTCTTGTCAACCTGGGCTTTGTAGGCATGCGCTTTGTTCATAAACCCTTTGGGCGTATAGGCATATAGAATGGTCGTAATCTCGGGGATTTCCGGAATGTCCGACTGGCGGTAAAAATAAGATTTGTTCGGATCCAGACCGCCTGCCAGATAAATGCAGGCGATTTCTTTCATCATCTGGTTCAGCACCGCCGGATCTTTTTCGGCATTGATGGCATGGTAATCGGCAATGAACATATAGTGTTTGCCGCCTTGATTCAATGCTTCGTGGCCGAGTTTGATGGCAGGTTTGATTGCGCCGAGATAGTTGCCGAGATGTGGCTTTCCGGTCGGTTTGACGCCGGTTAAAATGGTTTTTCCTTCATACATTTTGTTATAATTCCTTGGTTTCAATAATCATTTTTAACAAAACTAATATAAAGCCGGCGTAAAATCAACCGAAAATCTGGATAACATTCAATGACGGACTTAATTTTCTGTTGTTTTTATTTTAAAAATTGTTATTCTTCATATTTGTTGAAAATCAACGGAAACGATTCAAATAAATTTAGGACAGAATAAAAATGTTGGATATTAAATATATTGCCGAAAATCCGGATGTGATTAAGGATGGCCTGGCTAAAAAAGGCTATTCCAAGGATGTTATTGATGTAGACGCTCTGATTGCCCTGTATAAGGATATCAATAAGTTGAAAACCTCATCCCAGGCTCTGTCCGAAGAAAAGAACAAACTCAGCAATTCCATCAAATCCGCTTCGGCCGAAGAGCGCCCCGCCATCATTGCCAAAAGCAAGGCGCTGGGAGAAGAACTCAAGGTTGAGCAGGAAAAACTGGATGCCGAACTGGCCAAGTTTAACGACGTTATGCTGCGGATGCCGAATATGCCTTCTCCCGAAAGCCCCGTCGGCCCGGATGATTCGGCCAATGTCGTCCGCCGCCGGGTAGGCGAACCCACCAAATTTGACTTTACGCCCAAAGATCATATCGAATTGATGGAGATGAACGACTGGTCGGAAATGGAGCGCATTGCCAAGGTTTCCGGTTCGCGCACTTATGCCATTAAAAATGATCTGGCAAAGCTGGAACTGGCAATTCATATGCTGGTTCTGGACAAGTTGCGCAGCCATGGCTTTACGGTTATCACCGTACCGTCCATTTCCAAGGAAAAGCCGTTGTACGGACAGGGATATCTGCCGTTTTCCCGCGATGAAATCTATTATATGCCGGCAGATGACATTTATCTTTCCGGCACCGCGGAACTGATTCTGAATTCGTTGCACGCCGACGAGATACTGACCGAAAACCAGCTGCCGATTCTTTATGCCGGCTTTTCACCCTGCTTCCGCCGCGAAGCCGGTGCCGCCGGTAAGGATACCCGCGGTTTGGTTCGCGTTCACCAGTTTATGAAAACCGAACAGTTTGTCATTTGCAAAAATGACATTGCCGAAAGCGAAAAGTGGCATCAGAAACTGCTGGCCATTTCGGAAGAGGTTTTGCAGGATCTGGAGCTGCCTTATCAGGTTCTGGAGGTTTGCACCGGCGATATGGGCGCGCCCAAGTACCGCCAGTATGATTTGGAAGCCTGGGTTCCGTCGCAGAATTGCTACCGCGAGACCCATTCCTGTTCCAACATTACCGAGTGGCAGGCCCGCCGCACCAATTTGCGCTACCGCGATAATGCCGACGGCAAGGTCAAGTATGTCCATACCCTGAACAATACCGGCATTGCCACGCCGCGGGCGCTGGTTCCGTTCATCGAAAACCACCAGAACCCGGACGGTACGGTCAATATCCCGGTAAAACTGCAGCCTTATATGGGTGGCAAAACCAAAATCGGCAAAGCCGCATGATTTTTTTAAAAACTCCCGGATTTCCGGGAGTTTTTATTGAATCTGTTGTCTTTTGCCTTTGGACTGCTTAAATTAAAAAAAAGCGGAGGAAAAATGGAAAAACTGAATCTGACGGAATTGCAGTATGTCCTGTTTGACTGGGACAATACTCTGGCCGAAAGCCGCACGGCGCTGGTAGCGACCGTCAATCAGGTCTTGAGCGAATACGGTCTGCCGTCATGGGAAGTTTCTTCCCGAAAACGGGACCGCAATCTTTCCTTTCGTGACAATTTTCCCAATATTTTTGGTCCGGAGAAGGCCGCGGAAGCCTACCGCCGTTATGCGGAGCTTTATCTGCAAAACGTGCCGTCAATGATTTCGACTTTTCCCGGCGTGAAGGAGACGCTGTCTTTCTTTCATGACCGAGGGATTCCGATGATTATTATGACGAACAAGGACCGGCGTCTTTTGGAGTTTGAGTTGCCGCTGCTGTTTGCGCCGGCGCTTTTTGCCCGCATCGTTGCCGGACACGAGGCGCCGCGAGACAAACCCTATCCTGAGCACGCGTTCTACAGTCTCCGCGGTCTGCTGAAACCGGAAGACTTTTCGCCGCGGAAGGTCTGGATTGTCGGCGACAGCAGCCAGGACAGCAGTTGCGCATTGGCGGCTCATGCGCTCGGGGTGCGTATCGGCAGGCCGATCTGGAATGACGGCGACGATTTGGCTCCCGGGATTATCCGTTTTAATGATTTTCGGGAATTTTTAAAAAGCCTTGAAAACGGTATTTAATTAGTGAAAATTTAAGTTATTCTGCAATATGCTGATTCTCGGAAAAACGTTTTTTGAGAAAATATGCCATGAATAATGAAGATGATGACGATTTAGGCCGCCCCCGGGTCTTAAAATTCATACTGATCGGTATTGTGTTGGCCTCTTTGCTGTGGATTAACTATTGCCATTTTACCCGGCATATTTCTTCTAATCCCGAACGCATTAACCATTTTGTTGCGAAGGACGATAATATGGATAAATTCCGCGCTCCGGCGGTTGCTGGTGTTTTTTATCCGGCCGATACGGAAAATCTGGATGCGCAGGTCGGAAAATATTTATCTGACGTAACGCCGCTGACAAGCCGCCGTCCCAAGATGCTGATTGTGCCGCATGCCGGCTACAGATATTCGGCGCCGACGGCGGCCAAGGCATACGGGCTTTTGCGTCCTTATGCCAAAAACATTCGCAATGTGATTTTGGTCGGGCCGTCGCATTATGTTGCGGTTGACGGTTTTGCCCTGTCGGGAGATGACTATTTCAAAACCCCGCTCGGTCAGGTGCCCGTAAACAAGGAAATCAATGCCGAACTGGCGCAAAATCCCCACTTCAAATATAACAGTCTCGCTCACTTGAAAGAACATTCGCTGGAAGTCCAGCTCCCGTTTTTGCAAAAAGTGCTGAAACGTTTTTCAATTGTGCCGGTCGTGTACGGAAACGCTGATCCTGCGGTTTTGGCCGCCGCATTGCAGCCTTATATGGATCGTCCGGATACGTTGATTATTTTTTCGGCCGATTTGTCGCATTATTATACCTATGACCAGGCCCGCTATATTGATTCCCGGACCGAAGAACTGGTGGCCGGCCGGTTGCCGCAGGTTGAGGAACATATGTCCTGCGGTTCGCTGGGAATTAATGCGGCCGTGCTTTTGGCGCGCAAATATAACTTTCAGCCCCGGCTTTTGGACATTGTAAATTCAGGCGATGTCACCGGAGACAAATCCGGCGTCGTCGGCTACGGCGCCTGGAGTTTTGACCGTGAGGACAGGCCGCGGGAAGAAACGGCGCTGCCGCCGCTGGAACAAGAAGTTGAAAGTCTGCGCTCTTTCGCCGAAATTTACGGCAAGGACCTGCTTGAAATAGCCGGAGCAAGCCTGAAAGAAGCCGTCGGCAGAAAAAAATACAAACCGTCAAGAAGCGACTATCCCAACGAACTCTTTAACCGCGGTGCCTCTTTTGTCACCTTGCAGTCCGGCGGGGAACTGCGCGGCTGCATCGGTTCTCTGCTTCCCGGTCGCGCCATTGCGGACGATGTTGCCGACAACGCGTATAAAGCAGCCGTGGAAGACAGCCGCTTTGCTCCGCTGACTGAGGAAGAACTCAAAAATATAAAAGTATCGATTTCGTTGTTAAGCGGTTTTGAAGCGATTAATTATAAAGACGAAACGGATTTGCTTTCCAAAATAATCCAAGGCGTCGACGGCATCGTCATCCGCGACGGCAACCGCCAGGGTGTCTTTTTGCCGGCGGTTTGGAAGCAGCTTCCCGACAAGGCGGAATTTTTGAACAATTTGAAAATAAAGGCCGGTATGAGCCCGTCTTACTGGTCAAACCGGATTAAGGTTTATCGTTTCAGAGTAGTGGAGATTAGCAAAGATGAAAATTAACGGATATGAACTGAACTTAAGCGAAGAACAATTGGATGAAATGCTGAATGACAAGCTGCGGGAGATTGATTTAATTTCGCCTGATTTTGCCGGTTATCGGTCACTGCCTGAAACGGAGAAGAAAGTTTTGCCTCATCTGGTTAAGGCGGCCCGCATAATGAATGACGTTTCCTTGGAGCAGGATCATCCGCTGAACCTGAGCTTGAAAAAAGGGCTGGAAGAGGCGGCGCGAACCAGCTCTCACGCGGCCAAGGCTTTGCGGTTGTTCAACAGTTTTAACGGCGTTGCCGGCCTTAACGGACTGGATCCGGATCCGATCGAAATTTTTAAAGGCGTTAAAATTTATCCGGGTCGCAATTTCTATCCGGCGGATTTAAGCGTTGAAGAATTTCATAAAATCATCAAAAAGATGCTGGAAACCGGTAAGGTTGAAGAAGTGAGGAAAATCCTCAGTGCCCGCACCATGGTTCGGCGTTTTAACGATGAGTTGAAAGCCGTCGACTATACCGAATATTTTGCCAAAGAATTTTCTGCCGTTGCCAATGAGTTGGAAGTTGCCGCGCATTACACGGCGGACGAAGCCTTTAAGGATTATCTCGGCTGGCAGGCCCAGGCTCTGATTCAGAACAATGAGGATATGGATATGCTGGCCGACAAGCATTGGGCGGTCTTGCAGGATTCTCCGCTTGAATTTACTATCGGCCGTGAAAACTACGATGATGAAATGACGCCGACGATTTGCGAAAATCCTGAATTGAAATCAATGCTGGATAATCTGGGGATAGAGGTCAATTCCAAAGATATGCTGGGCATTCGCGTCGGCATTGTCAATAAAAAAGGCACGGATCTGCTTCTGACCTTTAAGGATCAGATGAAACATCTGGCCCGGCTGATGCCCTATGCCGACCGCTATGCGCAAAACGTTGCCGGCGGCGATGAACTGAAACAGACAATGGTTGATGTCGATTTGGTTGCCCTGACCGGCGATTATGCCCAGTGCCGCGGCGCTATAACCACAGCCCAAAACCTGCCGAACGACGACAAGCTTTCCATCAAAACCGGCGGCGGCCGCCGAAACGTCTATCATCGCCAGGTTCGCATGAGTCAGGATATGGACGCGGTAAAGAAAAAACTCAATGCATTGGTTGCGCCCGAACTTCACCGATATTACAATCCCGAGGCCGACCACATTTTTGTCATCGGGCACGAAAACGGTCATTCTCTGGGACCGGACAGCAGTTTTAAAAATTCGTTGGGTCTATATAAACACACCATTGAAGAAAATAAGGCCGATGTCGTTTCCGTTGCCATGATGCCGGAATATGTCAAAGCCGGAATCATTGATGAAAAAACCTTGAAAGAGGTTTACACCACCTGGATTGTCCGAATGTTTCTCAAAGCCAGACCGCAGCTGATTCAACCGCATCGCGTCGGCGATCTGATTCATTTCAACTACCTGCTTGAACACGGTGCTATCCGTTTTAACGCCGACAGCAAGCTGGAGATAGATTTTAATAAAATGCCGGAGGTTATGAACCGGATTTTGGAGGAAACAATTGCCGTCCAGTTGTCAAAATCTCCTGAAAAAGCAAAATCTTTTATTGATAAATATTCAACTTGGGGCGATATTCACCGGTATATTGCCGAAACGCTGCGCAAAATCGGCATCAAACCATATATTGAGATAAGGACTTACTTCTAAATGTACTACAGTTTTTTCGAGATTTTTTCAATCGGTATCGGACCGTCAAGTTCGCATACGGTCGGACCGATGCGCGCCGCTAAAAGATATATCAAAAACCTGAAAAAAGCCGGTTTTTTTGACCGGCTGGCACGGGTCGAAACCACGCTTTACGGTTCTTTGGCGCTGACCGGCGTCGGTCATGGCACCGTAAAGGCCATAGCCTATGGGCTTATGGGACTGGAGGCCGAGGAAATTGATCCCGAAAAGGCCTATATGCTGGCTATTGAGCGCGACAAGATTCTGCAGGCCGATCATGAAAAAGTCATTGCCTTTGACTTGGATAAGGACATCGTTTTTGAAAAGGAAACGTTTTTGCCCGAACACTCCAACGGGATGACCTTTAAGGCTTACGACGAGGCGGGCGGCCTTTTGTTTGAAGAAACCTATTTTTCGGTCGGCGGCGGAACCATTGCCCGCCGGGACGAAATTGCCAAACGTATTGAGCGCGAACCATACAATGTGCCGTATAATTTTGATACCTGTGACCAGTTGATTGCACTCTGCGAGCAGGAAAAAATGAGCATTGCCGATTTGGTCATGGCCAACGAATGCGCGCTTCGCGGTAAGGAAGACGTTATGAGCGGCATTATGAAAATCCATCGTATTATGCAAAATTCCGTTGACCGCGGCATGAATGCGCGCGGCATTTTGCCGGGCGGACTGAATATCCGCCGCCGCGCCAATGAAATTTATCAGCGTTTGGAGGAAAAATTCCGCAATAACGATTACGATCCGCTGCTGATGATAGACTGGATTAACTTGTGGGGATTCGCCGTTGCCGAAGAAAACGCTTCCGGCGGCCAGATTGTCACTGCGCCGACCATGGGTTCGGCCGGCGTGATTCCTTCCGTTTTGCGCTACTTTGAGCGTTTTGCCGTTCATAAATCCTGCAATGGCATTGAAGACGGAATTCTGAAGTTTTTGCTCACTGCGTCGGCCATCTGCAGCCTTTACCGTACCAACGCTTCCATTTCCGGCGCCGAGGTCGGTTGTCAGGGCGAGGTCGGCGTGGCCTGTTCAATGGCTGCTGCCGGATTGGCCGCCGCCATGGGCGGAAATTTAAAACAAATTGAAAATGCCGCCGAAATTGCCATGGAGCATAACCTGGGACTGACTTGCGATCCTCTGGCCGGCCTGGTTCAGGTTCCCTGTATCGAGCGCAATGCCATGGGCGCGGTCAAGGCCGTCAATTCGGCGCGCATTGCCATGAAAGGCAACGGAGAGCATATTGTGTCGCTGGACAGCGTGATTAAGACCATGTTTGACACCGGCCGCGATATGAACAACAAATATAAAGAAACCTCTTTGGGCGGTCTGGCCGTTAACGTCGCCAACTGCTGATTATGGCATAACCGCTATTTTTTTCTTGCGCTGCGGCCTAAAATGCCGCAGTATCTGTTTATGTCATAACAACAAGAGGAAAGCTAATGTTAAAAAAACTTCTTGATGGAGAATTCAGTCTCAGCGAGACTTTTTGGAAATTCGGCATCTTGGGAGTGATTTTCTTCCGTTTTGTTTCCAAACTGTTTGAGATACTGCTGGACCGCCAGATTGCCAACCGCCGCATTGTTGACTATTTCTTTCATTACTTCAATCCGGTTAAACCCGATATTCTGGCAATTTTGTGGACGCTGTGTTATGTTTCGACCACGGTCTTTTTTCTGTATTACTGCATTGCGGTAATGCTCGGAACCTGGAGAAGCTCCGCCTCTTTTGAACGCAGCAATTTGTTGAAGCAGCTGACCCGCATTCTGATGTTCGTCTTGGTTGCCGTCAGTATGATTTCTGTTTTTTAGGAAAAGATGATGAAAAAAACCGTTGTGTTAATGCTTCTGCTGTTGCTGGCCGCCTGTGAAGTCGGTAAGTTAGAGCCCAAGCGCGAAAAACTCTATAATATGGGCAATGATATTTGCGAACGAGATCCTTCCAGATGCGTTCACGGCATACCCTGGTGAGTTTGTCCGACAATAAAAAATCCCCGTTTTCGGGGATTTTTTATTGAGAACTGAAATCTCGGCCGTTTTTTAATAAGCGGCGGATATCTTGTCGTTATCGATATTGCAGGCGGTAGAACCGCTGTCCTCGGCCAGAATACCTTTGTTTAAAATAAATTCCGGCGCGTGTCCGTTAAACGAATTGAATTTCTTGGCCAGTTCGACGGCTTCTTTGTCCCGCTGCGGCGTTTGGCTGCTGCGGGTGCCGCGTGTTCTGGCATTTTGGTTTCTGCCGCTCTGCGGTTTTGCGGCCGGAAGCTGTTGTACGGCTTTGGCTGCTTCCTGTTCTTTAGTTTTGTCGACCTTGATTTCTTCCGGCGCTTTCAGAATCTTTTCCAGAACCGACTGCGTTTCTTTTGAGCGGCGGTTGGTATAAACGACGTTTTGTTTGTCGGCCGGCAAAATGGCCAGTATTTTCTCAAGATTTTCCAATTGTTTGTTTTTCTTGATTAAATTTATGTCGTCAACCACCAGAATATTGGTTTTGGAAAAGTCGAACTTGCTGTTTTCCACCAAATCGACCAGCAGGTCAGGCGAACCGATGACAACGTTGGCTTCCATGTCAATGTCTTCGTCTTTGTCTTTGACGGTCGCTTCGTTGATTTCGTGATACTTGTTAAAAATCGACAGACGGTCGGAAACCTGAACCGACTGCTCCGAAGCCGGGGTAATGATTAAAATATTTTGTCCGGCCTTGTTGCTGATAATGTCCACCAGCGGAAAAACGTAAGACATGGTCTTGCCGCATCCCTGCGGAGCAATGGTAAACACGTCGCGGCCCTGCAGAATGGAGGGAATAACGTCGTTTTGTACGGTTGTCGGTTCGGAGATGCCGAACTCCTCAATCGCCTGAATTGTTTTTTCGCTTAATCCTAAATCTAAAAAATTCATCTTATTTCTTCTGTTTTTTCTGGTTTATTAATATTAAATGGAGTATCATTTATTTTACAGCGATAGTCAATAACGTATTTTTAAGGAGTAGCGAAATGTTGATGAACAAAAACGATTCCTTATTGCTGATCATTGATGTCCAGGAACATTTGGCGCCTGCTCAGGAAAGTCCGCGAGACGTGATTAACGGTTGTGCCGCCCTTCTTGATATAGCCAAAAAACTAAACATTCCTTATATTGTTGCCGAACAAAATCACGCCAGCTTCGGTCCGACCATGATAGACCTGCGCATCATTCTCGGCGATGAAATGCAATATTTGGAAAAAGACACCTTTTCTTGTTTTAAAAATGAAGAGATACGTAAAACCATAGAAAATTCCGGTAAAAGGCAAATTGTTATTGCCGGTTTGGAAACGCATCTTTGTGTTTTGCAGACTGCGCTTGACTTGCACCGGGCCGGTTATGAGGTTTTTGTTGTCGCCGATGCCTGTTCTTCCCGCAACGGGATGCAGAGTGCGCTGGGAATTCAGCGTCTGCTGCGCAATAATGTTGATGTTGCCACGGTTGAAATGGCAATTTTCGAATGGCTTGAAAACTCCCGCTCGCCCGAGTTTCGGGAAGTGTGGAGCAGGCGCAGTTAAGAACAGTCGTAAAAAAGGCCGTTTGGCGGCCTTTTTTATTTGTCTGGACAAATGAACGCCGCGGTGATACATCTTTTGTACAAAACAAGAGATTATGTATTTTTTAATTTTGTTATCATTATGGAAAGAAAAGATTTTATCAGCCGTTTGGATGCTTTGATCTGGCGGCCTTCCACGGTGAATGAACGTGAAATATCCGCGCTTCTGGACCTTTGCCCGGCTGAAGATATTCCCGAGATCAGACATTTTGTTAATATTCAAAAAGGAATGGGCGAACAATGGGAGCAGAGTGTAATTCTCCGCCGGCGCGGCCTTGATGTTACCTGTCGCTGCCGATTGATTGACAGTTTGCTCGTTGCCAGAATTTAGGCCTTTCGATCTTATAAAAAATCCCCTGCCGCCGGTTGCGGAAGGGGATTTTTTATGTCTTGTTTTTTTATTTGACGCGTCCGTAGCTGTCTTCCAGCCGCACGATGTCGTTTTCATCCAGGTTTTCGCCGGTCTGAATTTCGATGAACTCCATGTTCTCGTTCGTGTTGTTCTGAATGCGGTGTTTGGTTTCGGCCGGAATGTAAACGGATTCGTTTGCTTTTTTGGTCAGTTTTTCTTCGCCGAGTGTAACCACGGCTTCGCCCCTGACGATAATCCAGTGTTCGGAACGAAAGTGATGCAGCTGCAAAGACAGGATATTCCCCGGCGTAACGCAGATTCTCTTAACGCAGAAACCGTCTCCCGCGTCTAAAACTTCCCAGGTTCCCCACGGGCGGGTATCCTTGTCGCCCCTTTTGTAATTATTAGCCATTTATTTATCCTTTTTTTCTAAAATGTTCTTGATGTAAGCCAATATAGATAATATAAAGAAAAGCACAATAAAAATTTTCAAAGGTGGGAAATTAATGCAGTCCCCGGCAATAAATAAGGCAATGGACATTCTGCGGCAGCTGCGGACAATAACCGAAGGCCAGGATACGCTTCCGGTCAAACTGGAAAATATTGTCAGATTGATTGCCGAACAGATGAGCGCCGACGCCGCTTCGTTTTATATTGCGGTAGATGGCAGCCGGCTGGAGCTGTTTGCCGCTTACGGTCTCAATCCTGAAGCTCAGCATCGGGTTTCGTTCCGTTTCGGCGAGGGGTTGACCGGAGAAGTAGCGCAAAACAACCGCACGCTGAATGTTGCCGATGCCTGGTCTCATCCGAAGTTTGCCCATAAGCCCGAGCTTGGCGAAGAACAATATAAATCTTTTTTGGGTGTGCCGCTGATTCGCTGGAGCCGCTCAATCGGCGTGTTGTCGGTTCAAACCCGCGAAATCCGCGAGTTTTCTTCTCTGGATGTTGAGATTCTGGAAACCGTGGCCATGGTTTTGAGTGAGATCGTTTCGTCAGATGAAATGGCCGAGCTCAAAAAGGGGCTTTCCAAGGGAAATAATCTCAACGAGCGGGAAAAGCTGAAAGGCATCAGTCTCAGCAAAGGCTACGGTTTGGGCACTTGTATTGTTCACCGCCGCCGTCAGGCTGTTACCAAAATTTTTGCCGAAGACAAGGAAAAGGAACTGCACCGTCTGGAACTGGCTTACGGCCAGATGAATGCCGATTTGGATGAAAAATTTGCCTCGACCAAACTCGGTATCGGCGAGCATGTCGAAATTTTGGATGCCTATCGGATGTTTGCCCGCGACAAGGGCTGGTATAAAAAAATTGCCGACAACATTCACAGCGGTCTGACGGCCGAAGCGGCGGTCGAGCGCGCTTACGAGGATATGTGGAACCGCCTGTCCGGCACCTCCGACAGCTACCTTAAAGAACGTCTGCATGACCTGCGGGACGTTGCCGACCGCCTGCAGTCTTACTTGAGCGGAGATTACGGTTCCATCAAGGGGGTTAATGCCGATGATCTGATTGTCGTGGCTCAGACAATGGGGCCGGCCGACCTGATGGATTATGACTATTCCAAAATTCGCGGTCTGATTATTGAAGACGGCACGCCGACCATGCACGTTGCCATCGTTGCCAAAGCGCTGAACATTCCGGTCGTTGCCAAAATCCGCGGTATCTTCGAAGAGGCCAAAACCGGAGAGCTGATTGCTGTTGACGGTACCGACGGCTATGTCTATATGCGCCCTTCTGCCGTCGTTCAGGAAAAGTTTAGAGCCAAAATTGCTGAAAAAGACCGCTTGCAGGCCAGACTGGCCGAACTGAAGGAACTTCCCGCGCAGACTAAGGACGGCGTAAAGATCAACCTTTATCTCAATGTCGGACTGGCTTTTGATTTGGATTATATTGAAACCACCAACTGCGACGGCATCGGTCTGTATCGCACCGAGATTCCGTTTATGGCTTCGGATGTTATGCCCGATGTCGAACGTCAGATGGGCTATTATAAGGAACTGATGGACAAGGCCGGCGATAAGAAAGTCATTTTCCGCAGCCTGGATGTCGGTTCCGACAAGCTGCTGCCTTATTGGGGAAATGTCGGCGAAGAAAATCCCGCTATCGGCTGGCGTTCGATTCGCATAACGCTTGACCGCCGCGCCATCCTGCGCAAACAGGTGCGGGCTTTCCTGCGTGCGGCTGCCGGCAAAGAATTGAACGTCATGTTTCCGATGGTTGCCAACCTTTCCGAATTTGAAGAAGCCAGAGAAACGCTGTTGATTGAGCTGGAGCGCGAAAAACGCCGCGGAGAAAATGTGCCTTCCAAAGTCAATGTCGGGCTTATGATTGAGGTGCCCTCGGTAATTTTTCAGCTTGATGCCATTTTGAAGCAGGCCGATTTCATTTCTATCGGTACCAACGATCTGGCGCAGTTTATCTTTGCCTGCGACCGCGGCAATCCGCGTTTGACCGAACGTTATGACGTTCTGTCGGCGCCTTTTCTGTCCATGATGGGTGAAATTGTAAGCAAGGCCAATGCCGCCGGGGTTTATTGTTCGGTCTGCGGTGAAATGGCTTCCAATCCGATTGAGGCTTTGGCGTTAATTGGCCTGGGATACCGCAACCTCTCAATGTCGGGTTCTTCTTTCGGCCGTGTGAAAAGCATGGTCAGAACCATGAACGCCGAAGATGTCGAAGACTATGTTCATACGCTGCTGAAGTCTCAAAAAAGAACTCTGCGCCCGCAATTAATATCCTATGCCTATGACCATGGTATTGAAATCTATTAAAAACTGTGCAACAATTACAAAAAATTTTAATATTAAAAGGAAGTAACTGTGAAAAAAGAAACTAAGAATTCCAAAGCTCAGGAAGAAATTGCCGAAAATCCGTCCGCTGCCGCGGCCGAAGAACAAGTTCCGGTTTCGGCTCCTGAAAACAAGGCGGACGACAAAGAGGGAAAAGTCGGTCTGCTTCTGAAAGAGGTTCGTCAGAAACAGGGCAAGAGCGTTGCCGAAATTTCTCAGGAACTCTGCATTCGCAAGGTTTACCTGAGCGCAATTGAAGACAGCGACTATGACAAGATTCCCGAATATCCCTACGGTATCGGCTTCATTCGTTCTTATGCTGACTATTTGGGACTGGACGGCGTTAACATTGTTCAGATGTATAAGGAAGAAGCGGAAGCCAATCTGCGCAAGAACAATCCGTATTTTGTCATGGAACCGCAGGTTGAGGCGACTGTTCCCGGCAAAAAATATCTGATGATCAGCCTGATAGCCGTTTTTGCCGTTTATTTTGCCTGGTCGATGTATAACCGTATGAGCAACGAAACGGTTGATGAAGAGGTCATTGAAGAAACGATGGCTCGGGAAAGCGAAAGCAGCGGTGAAAGCGCAGCTGACTATCCGCTGAAAGTGGAAGACTTTTCAACCAACGAAGCCGTTTCTGTCGAAGAGGAACTGCCGGTGATTGATGCGACCGACGCAGAAGAGAACAATCCGCAGATTATCGTCAAGGAAACAAGTTTTGTTGCCGAACCGGCCAAGCCGGAAGTCAAAGTAGAAACGCCGGCTAAAGCCGAAGTGAAAACGGAAGCGGTTCCGTCCGCTGCGGAAGAGCAGACGGCAGAAGTAAAGCCGGCCAGAGAAGAGAAAGGGCTGGTCATTAAGGTTAAAAAAGATACCTGGATTGAGGTCAAAAACGACGAAAAGCTGTATCTGAGCAAGGTATTGATGCCTGGAGAGTCTTATACTGTTCCGCGTGCGGAAAACCTTAAGCTTTCCGTTGGCAAGGCGGACGGTGTCGACGTGACCTATAACGGTCAGATTATCTACACCATTGCACCCAACCGGAAAATGAATCTTTCGGTTGATGAAATTTTGGCTCAGGCTAATCATTAGCCGTATGCGGATTAACAAGAAAATAGCAGTTCAACTCTGCTATTTTCTTTTGTTATATAAGGATTAAAAAAATGGAAAAAATTATAAGACGCCACAGCCGCAAAATTATGGTCGGACCGGTTGCCGTCGGCGGAGACGCGCCGATCAGCGTTCAGTCGATGACCAATACGCCGACAGCGGATGCCAAAGCCACCATCGAACAAATCCGGCGGCAGGAAGCCGTCGGCTGCGATATAACGCGCTGCTCCTGTCCCGATGAAGATTCGGCCAAAGCGCTGAAAATCATCACCCGGGAAGTTTCAATACCCGTGGTCGCCGATATCCATTTTGACTATCGTCTGGGCATTCTGGCGGCGGAAAACGGCGCCGCCTGCCTGCGTATCAATCCCGGCAACATCGGCGGACAGGATCGGGTCAAGGCCGTTGTTCAAGCCGCCAAAGATTACGGCTGCTCCGTCCGTATCGGCGTCAACGGCGGCTCGCTTGATAAAAAACTGTTGGAAAAATATGGCGAACCCTGTGCCGACGCTTTGGTGGAAAGTGCGCTGGAACAGGCCAAAATGCTTGAAGACAATGATTTTTTTGAATTCAAAATCAGCGTCAAATCGTCAAATACGCTGATGATGATAGATGCTTATAAGAAACTTGCGGCTGCCTGTGATTATCCGTTGCATTTGGGCGTTACCGAGGCGGGCGGCCTGCGCAGCGGAACCGTAAAATCAGCCATCGGCATCGGTTCTCTTCTGATGAACGGCATCGGAGACACCTTGCGCGTTTCTTTAACGGCCGATGTGGCAGAGGAAGTCAAAGCCGGTTACGAAATTTTGAAAGCTTTGGATCTGCGGCACCGCGGTGTTCGGATTATTTCCTGCCCGACCTGCGCCCGTCGCGGTTATGACGTTGAGAAAACCATCAAGGCGCTGGAAGAGCGTCTGGCGCATATTTCCCGGCCGTTGTCGCTGGCGGTTATGGGCTGTGTGGTCAACGGTCCCGGAGAAGCCGGACATACGGATTTCGGCGTTTGCGGCGGTAAGGGCGATGAAAATATGATTTATGTCGGCGGCCGGCCCGATCATAAGGTTAAAAACGAAAATATTGTCGACGAACTGGTTCGTCTTGTGGAAGAAAAAGTAAAAATAGGATAAAAAAATGGCAAAAATACAAAATGTTCGCGGTACTTATGATGTATACGGCGAAACCAAAAGAAAAATGAAAAAAGTAGTGGCTACCGGTTCGGATGTGGTCGAAAAATATGGTTTTGAAGAAATTGAAACGCCGATTTTCGAGTTTACCGAAGTCTTTTCCCGCAATCTGGGCGAAACCTCCGACGTCGTAACCAAGGAAATGTATTGTTTTCAGGACCGCGGCGGTGAAAGTCTGACCCTGCGGCCGGAAGGCACGGCCGGTGTTGTCCGTTCTTTCGTTTCGGAAGGAATGCAGCAAAATCTGCCGGTCAAGTTATATTATGCCGGACCGATGTTTCGCTATGAACGTCCGCAAAAGGGGCGGCAGCGCCAGTTCACGCAGTTCGGTTGCGAACTGCTGGGCGTAGAAACCCCGCAGGCCGACGTTGAAGTTATCGCTATGGCTTACGAATTTGTCGAGAAACTCGGCCTGGAGGGCAATGTCGTGGTCGAAATCAATTCTCTGGGCGACAAGGAAAGCCGCGACGCTTATCGGGCAAAGCTGGTTGAATATCTGCGCGGGCACCTGGACGAATTGTCCGGGGATTCCAAAGAACGTTTGGAAAAAAATCCGCTGCGGGTACTTGATTCTAAAGAAGAATGTGATAAAGAAGTGGTTGCCAATGCGCCTCTGTACTGCGACAGCCTGAACGAGGCGTCCAAAAAGTTCTTTGATGAAGTTTTGCATGGACTTGACGCTTTGGGCATCAAATATCGGATCAACAATCGTCTGGTTCGCGGGCTGGACTATTATTCCCATACCGTTTTTGAGCTGGTTACCGACAAGCTTGGCGCGCAGGGAACGGTTTTGGCCGGCGGCCGTTATGACGGTCTGGTCGAGCAAATGGGCGGCGGTGCCGTTGCCGGCATCGGCTGGGCTTGCGGCGTCGAGCGGTTGTCCATGCTTTTGGAGGCAGATGTTTCGCTTCCGCGTCCGGTAGCTGTGATTCCGGTGGGAGAAGATACCAACACCAAGGCCATGGAGATTGCCTATATGCTGCGCAAGGCCGGTTTCCGCGTTGAACAGAGTTATGGCGGAAATTTGAAAAAACGAATGATGAAAGCCAACAAGGTCAACGCCTGTAAGGCGGTAATCGTCGGTTCGGACGAATTGGCCAGAAATGAAGTAACCGTAAAGGATTTAGACAGCGGCGGGCAGAAAAACGTTGCCGTTGAGAAGATAATTGAGGAAATAAAATAAATGTCGTTTGCTGAAAAACTGAGTAATGTTGTCAACCGCCACGATGAAGTTCAGGCCCTGCTTTCCAATCCGGATATCAGCGCCGACGAACTCGTCAAGCTCAACAAGGAACTGGCCGCGCTGACCCCGGTTGTCGAGGCCGTGCAGGAGTTGCGCCGTCTGGAGCAGAATATGGCGGACGATAAGG
The DNA here is from genome assembly GCA_944390895.1 of uncultured Alphaproteobacteria bacterium. Lineage (GTDB taxonomy): Bacteria > Pseudomonadota > Alphaproteobacteria > RF32 > CAG-239 > CAJLXD01. The sequence goes on along the minus strand of CALXRQ010000004.1, from coordinate 26,218 downwards.
CGATGATGGAAGATTCTTCTCTCGACAAGGAAATGCGGGAGATGGCCGAGGCCGAATATTATGAACTGAAAGAACGGCAGCCGGAGCTGGAAAAACAGGTCAAGATTTTGCTGCTGCCCAAAGAAGAAGATGACGAAAAAAATGCCATTCTTGAAGTCCGGGCCGGTACCGGCGGTGATGAAGCGGCATTGTTTGCGGCGGTTTTGTTTGAAATGTATCAGCGCTATGCGCAGTTGCAGGGTTGGAAATTTGAAATTATGGATGCCAACGAAAACGAGCTCGGCGGCTATAAGGAGGCTTCGGCCAGCATCACCGGCAAAGACGTTTTCTCCAAACTCAAGTTTGAATCCGGCGCTCACCGCGTACAGCGTGTGCCGGTAACCGAGTCTCAGGGCCGCGTCCATACTTCTGCTGCTACGGTGGCGGTTTTGCCCGAGGCCGAGGAAGTGGATATTCAGATTAATCCGGCCGATTTGAAGTTTGAGGCCTATCGTTCTTCCGGCGCCGGCGGTCAGAAAGTTAACAAAACCAACTCGGCCGTGCGCATTGTGCACATTCCGAGCGGTATTGTGGTTGAATCTCAGGAAGAGCGCTCGCAGTTCAAAAACCGCGATAATGCCATGCGCAAGCTGCGTACCCGTCTCTATGACGCGCAGCGTCAGGCCAAAGATGCCGCTTATTCCGAAAAACGCAAGCTGCAAGTCGGTTCCGGCGATCGTTCCGAGCGCATTCGCACCTATAACTATCCGCAGGGCCGCGTGACCGACCATCGCATTAACCTGACCTTATACAAGCTGGACGAAGTCGTCTCCGGCGATGCTCTGGGTGAAATTATTGACGCACTGATAACCGAAGATCAGGCGCAGAAGCTTTCCGAATTGGATTAAAAAAAGCGGTGTTAAGCCGCTTTTTTTGTGGTCTGATATCTGCGATTTTTGAGTTGTACACACGGCCAAAGACAGATATAATCGCCGCAGAATCATAAGCAAAGGTTTTTAGATGTCTGAGCCAAAGTTTGTTCATCTGCGCGTTCATACCGCTTATTCCCTGTCCGAAGGCGCCATGCTGGTGCCGAAGCTGATCCATAAGCTTCATGACCAGGGCGTTTCGGCCATCGCCATGACCGACACCGCCAATATGTTCGGCGGCAAGGCCATCTCCAAATATGCCGCGGACGAAGGAATTAAGCCGATTCTCGGCTGTCAGTTCTTTTTGCGCAATCCTGATGCCGATGATGTCTTAAAATCCAAGGGCCGCATTGTCGAACCGGACAAAATAGTGTTGCTGGTTATGAACGAAGCCGGCTATATGAACATAATGAAGCTCATGAAGCGTTCCTATCTGGACAATCCGGGGCAGGGTGAGCGCGCGCAGCTTAAAATGTCTGATCTGGAAGAGTTAAACGACGGACTGATAGCCCTGACTGCCGGCGTGGAAGGGCCGGTCGGCCGACTTCTGCTGGAAAACCGGAAAGATGAGGCCGAACAGACGCTTTTAAAACTGCGGCAGATTTTCGGCGACCGCCTTTATATGGAAATTTCGCGCATCGGTCTGGAAAGTGAACGCAAGACGGAGGACATCTTTATCGACTGGGCCTATCAATATGACATTCCGCTGGTGGCGACTAATGAGGCCTTTTTCTTTGATGCGGATATGTATGAGGCGCACGACGCTCTGATTTGCATTGCCGAGGGCGAATATATCGCCAATGAAAACCGCCGCCGTTTTTCGCCGAACAACCGTCTGCGCAGCGAAACGGAAATGGTGGAACTTTTTGCCGATCTGCCGGAAGCCGTTGAAAATACAGTCAGAATAGCCATGCGCTGCAATTATCTCTCTTCCAAGGTTCAGCCTTTGCTGCCGATTTTTGAATGTCCCGGCGGCAGAACGCAGGACGAATACATTACCGAGCAGGCTTACAAAGGCTTAAAGGAACGCATGGAGGCTCACGTCTACTTTGAGAATATGACCGCAGAGCAGAAAAAGGAAATCGACGAACGCTATTATGCCAGACTGGAATATGAACTGAGCGTTATCAAAAAAATGGGCTTCCCCGGTTACTTTCTTATCGTGTCGGACTTTATCCAGTGGTCAAAGACTCACGGCGTGCCGGTCGGTCCCGGACGTGGTTCCGGCGCGGGTTCAATTGTGGCCTGGTCTTTAAAGATTACCGATTTGGATCCGTTGAAGCTGGATCTGCTGTTTGAGCGTTTCCTAAATCCCGAGCGTGTTAATATGCCCGACTTTGACGTCGACTTCTGCCAGGAAAACCGCTACAAAACCATTGAATACGTGCAAAATAAATATGGTTTTGACCATGTGGCGCAGATTATTACCTATGGCAAGCTCCAGGCCAAAAACGTGATTCGCGATGTGGCGCGTGTTTTGCAAATGCCGTATTCTCAGGCCGATAAGATTTCTAAAATGATTCCGCCCGGCGTCCAGGGCAAAAACCCGACCCTGCAGGAATCTTTGGATCAGGTGCCCGAACTGGAAGAAATGCGCCAAAACGATCCGCAGATTAACAAGTTGTTTGACATCGGCATGAAACTGGAAGGGTTGTACCGCCAGTCCGGTATGCATGCGGCCGGCGTCGTTATCGGCGACCGTCCTTTGGACCAGCTGGTGCCGCTGTATAAAGATCCCAAGGCCGATATGCCGGTGACCCAGTATGATATGAAGTTCGTGGAAGAAACCGGTCTGATAAAGTTTGACTTTTTGGGCTTGAAAACCCTTACCGTTATCAAACGTGCGGTTGACTGGGTAAATAAAATTCACAATGTCGGTCTTGATATCGAAAAAGTGCCGTTGGATGACAAGGCGACTTATGAAATGCTGGCCAGAGGAGACACCTCGGCGGTTTTCCAGTTTGAATCCCCCGGCATGAAAGACGTGCACAAACAAATCAAACCTGACCGATTTGAAGACCTGATCGCTATTGTGTCCTTGTACCGTCCGGGGCCGATGGACAATATTCCGACCTATATCAAACGCAAGCACGGCGAAGAGGAGATTACTTATCTGCATCCTGATTTGGCGCCGATTCTGGGCGAAACTTACGGCATTATGGTCTATCAGGAACAGGTTATGAAAATTGCCCAGGTCTTGGGCGGCTATACGCTGGGCGGCGCCGACAAGCTGCGTAAGGTTATGGGTAAAAAAATGCGCGACGAGATTCCCAAACAGCGTGCCATGTTTACCGAGGGTGCCGTAAAAAAAGGCATTCCCGAAGCCACTGCCGCCGCCATTTTTGACCAGATGGAAAAATTTGCGTCTTACGGCTTCAACAAGTCGCACGCGGCAGCCTATTCTCTGGTTTCTTATCAAACTGCTTATCTGAAGGCGCATTATCCGGTTGAGTTTATGTGCGCGGTTATGTCACTTGATATGACCAACGTTGACAAACTTCTGATTTATAAGGAAGAGTGCAAAAAAATGGGTTTCCGGGTTCTGCCGCCCGATATCAACCATTCCGATGCAGATTTTGCCGTGGAAAACGGCAATATACGTTATGCCTTGGGCGCCATAAAAGGCGTCGGCGCCGCCAATATGCAAAGCATTGTGGAAGAGCGCCGCAAGCATGGTCCCTATAAGGATTTGTCCGATTTTATCCATCGTACCGACATCAGGCAAATCAACCGCCGTCAGTTGGAGCAGCTGACCAAAGCCGGCGCTTTTGATTCTATAGAGGCCAATCGCGGCAAAATCTTTGCCAATATTGAAACCATAATGCAGCATATTTCTTCGGCCACGGAATTAAAAACCAGTTCTCAGGCGTCTCTGTTCGGCACCGAAGAACTGCACACCAAGGTCAAGCTGGCCGATAAGCCGGACTGGCCGGAGCTGGAAAAATTGAAACTGGAGGCGGAAGCCATCGGTTTTTATCTTTCGGCGCATCCGTTGGACAGCTACGGCCGCGGTATGGAGCGTCTGGGCGTCAAAAGCGCGGCGGAAGTTTTCGGCGGCATTAAGGTGGGGGACACTATTCGTGCCAAACTGGCCGGCTGCGTCAACTCTTTTCAAAAACGCATCAGCAAATCCGGCAACAAATATGCTTTTCTGGAGCTTTCCGACGGTACCAGCAATTTTGAAGGCCTGCTGTTTTCGGAAGGGCTGGCCAAATATGAAGATGTCATCAATTCCGGCGTTCCTCTGCTGGTGAGCATTGTCATTACCAAAGAAAACGAAGAAGCCAGTCCCCGCGTGATGATCAACAGCGTCGAAACGCTGGACAAGGCGATTGCGGACGTGGCCAACGGCATGGTGATTTATGTCAATAACGTTTCCGCGGTCAAAAGCATCAAGGAAATTTTAAGTCACGATAGAAACGGAACCAATAAGATATATATAAAACCGGAGCACCCCGAATGGGATGTGAGAATCGAGCTGCCGGGCGGCTTTGCCTTCATTAACGATATTATCACCAAAATAAGGGCGGTCACCGGCGTTACAACCATAAAGGAAATCTGACCATGGATAAACTTTTAGCTTTTCTCAGAGAAAAATTTTCTTCCTGTCCCTGTTTTCAGAAAGGCGGGTGTTTGTGCCCGGAAGTTGACGAAACCGCGGTAAAAAGAGTTAGGGTGCCGTTTTTTAAAATATGCTTTCGGCCGTTTTCGCTGTTGTTGGACAACGGCCGTGCTTTTTTTCTGACGGCGCTGCCTTATGCCGCGCTGATAACTCTGTTCGCGCTTCTTTGCGGCTTTGGCTATATGTGTATCTATTCGTCCGGCGGATATTGCTCCGATTCCGCGGTAATGTATGTTGTCTACAGCCTGTTGAAATTGTTTTTGGTGACGCTGTTTGCGCTTAAGTGGTATCAGGCCGGCCTGCAGGGTGAGCCGCTGACGCTGCGGAAGCTTTTTTCCGTGGACCGCCGTTGCTTTAAGCTTTTGGGGCTTTTTCTGCTGACGGTTTTTATCAACTTTCTGCCGATGATTTCCACCATGATTCTTTATGTCCGGGTACCCAATCCGGATTGGCGGATTGAAATTTTGTTTTTTGCGCTGGTTTCCGTCGGATACGTCATTCCGTTTCTGGCCGTTCGTTTTTATGCCGTAATTGCTTTCGTGCTTTGTGGCTGCAAGGTTCCGCCGCTAAAAGAAATCTGGCTTAAAAATTCCGGCAACCTGATGAATCTTTTGGCCGGTCTTTTTCTCATATTCATATTGCTGTTTTTCATTTTCGGCAGCCTGTACCGCAATTTTCAGCCGGTGGCTCTTTCGTCCGGTTTGTATCTGAATGTCGTGTCGGAGTTTATTTATAACTTGGTCTTTTTGTTGGGTATGGCTCTGTTCGTCGGCCACTGCCTTGTGGAAAGGCAAATCCTTTATCCGGAAGATGATGCGGAGGAAAAAGATGGAAAACAAGATTAACCTGCCTTTTTTCGAAACCGTGCGTCGCAGTTTTATCTATGTGTTTCTGCACGGACAGACCGCTTTCAGAATCTGTGCGGCCTGGTCGGTGTTGCTGGTCTTTGAAATGGCGGCGGGTTTTCCCGTCTTGTGCAGTCTCAATGCCGATACCTGCAGCGGAGGCCTGCTGCAGAATCTTTCGGTCGTTTTGCTTTCTCTGGCCGGCATTTCTGTTATTACCGCCTTTTGCCGCGGCATTATTCTGCATCAGGAATATCCGGGTTACTGGAATCTGCATTTCGGTCGCCGCGAACTGCGGTATCTGTTTTGCAGCCTGCTTTACGGCCTGATCGTTTTTCTGCCGGCTTTCTGTCTGGGTATCCTGACAGCCGCTGCCGAATATAACGGCAGAGCCGTTCCGGCCGGCATATCGCTGTTGTTTTTGTGTGCGATAACTGTGCTGGTTATTTTAAGCGCGCGTTTTTATTTGGTTTTTCCGGCTGTGGCGGTAGACAACCAGCAGGAAATAACCTTTCGGAAATCATGGGAAATAACCAAAGGCAATGCAAATAAGATATTCTGGGGACAGGTTTTGATGATGCTTCCGGTTTTTATCGTCTTGCTGCTTTTGTCCGTGACCTATCGCGCCTTGGGCAGCGACAATTATATGCTGAAACTCTGTTTTTCCGCGTTGATGATAGCGGTTTCTTTTGTTGACACGCTGCTGAAAGCCTCATATTTCTCGCATCTTTATCAATATTTTATGTATTTTTACCGAAGGGATTCAAAACCTGAGAAGGCTTAAATGAAAAGCGCCCGGTTGTTTCCGGGCTCTTTTCATATTTTCTGGATAAGTTCGTTAATGATGTCAAGTTTGTAATAATTTTTGTTGCTGTTATTGGGTGAGTAATATTCTTCGGCATCCATGGCAAAAATGGCGGCCTGATTCATGACAAACTCTTTCCCCAGACCGATGTCTGCGGCCTTACGCACCAGCAGATCGTTATATTCCTTGGCGTCATTGACCGAGGCGCTGAGCAGCCCGCCGCGCTGGGCATAAAGCTTGCTGTATTCCATGATGATGTAAATAATCGCCGGAAAGATCAGCGCCGTTGCCGGATGAACCACGGAACACAGCAAAAACCATTCAAAGGCAAGAAAGATTCCGGCCAGTATTTTAACGGCAATTCCCAGCCATTTTTTTGCATATTTTTTTCTGATTAAAAATATGTTGAAAGCCATGGCGGCGGTACAGGTCAGCATAAACGCGGCGGTATAGGCGGTGTCGATGGCCAGAGCCGCAATGCCGAGCTCGGCAAAAACCAGCATTCCGACGCTGAACAGAATATAACCTATGTTAAGTTTCAGGCTGATGAGCTTAATCTGCTGGCGGACGCCTTTGGTAATGTTGTCCAGGGCACGTTTGATTTTGAGCAGGGAATAGGAGTTGACATTGAGAACCGCCTCGCTGCCGGTAAACAGGTTGTTGACGGCTTTTTTCTCATATTTTGAAAGCGACTTGACGTTGTCGGTTTTTTTCACCAGCAGAATATTGCCGTCGTTTTCCTCAATATCAATGATGTTTTTGCGGTATAAATCGAGCAGAAAAGCGCCGAAGGACTTCCGGTCGACCAGTCCTTTCCTCAAGTAGCGCAGGATCGGACCGTCTTTGTGTGCGCTCAAAACCTTGTAGCTTTTGTTTTTGCGGATATAGCGCCAGGAGAGAAAATAAGACAGCAGGATGGCAGCCAGTCCGAGAGCCGAAAAGACAATGTCGCCGAACTCGTTCATGAACAGCAGAAAGCGTTTGGTCAGCGTAAGGTTGGAAATGGCGCCTTTGGGAATGGAAACGATAATCTGCATACCCTGGCCGATAAACAGCGGATACGGAGTGACGAACCCCAGAACATTGTCGGCCTCTTTGCTGATGATGACGGCGTTTTCATCCCATAAGCCCGAATATCCGGACACGGCGGTCTGCCCCAGCGGCTTGGTGTTGGGCGGCATAATCAGTGCTGCGCCGGCCCGGGCAATGACCAGATTCCAGACACTGCCGGTAATGTCCCAGTAAAATTCGTCAAATTCGTTATATCTGAAAATCTGATTGTCAATCAGATAGTTGAATTGATAGGTATAAACGCCGGGGCGCAGGTCGTCGTCGTTTCGGGGCTCAAGGAAAATATAATTTCCTCTTTCAACGGTTTTATAAGGAATCTCCTGACCGTTAACGTTGACACCCAACAGTTGAAAGTCAATTTTCTGACGCTTGCCTTCGCGGGTCAGAACATGTTTGGGAAAAGCTCTGGTCACGCCCTTTTTCAGATTCTCGCCGTTGGCGACAATCACGATGGTGTCGCTGATGTTGGTCAGTCCGTCGGGTGTAAGCTCGATTCGCGAAAACAGGTAAGGAATATGTTCCTGCGCCGGAATCAGGGTTTTGGCTCCGGCCGGGGGCAGAGCAGCTTCAATAACGTCAATATTGGCTTTTTTCCAAGCCTCGTGCTGGGCTGCCAGCATCCGCCGCTTTTGTTCTTCAAGGTTGGCCTGTCTTCGGGCGGCGTCTTCGGGCGTATAAAGCTTGGCCGTCGGCTGCGGATCTTTGGGGCTGATGAGCTTGTTCATGGCATTGTCGTAAATCCGCTCGAAGGTGGATTTTTTCGCTTCGTTTTCTTTCTCGATTTGTTCAAGGCTTTTCTGCGCGTTGATGGCGCCGTCGCCGCCGAGACCGTCGCCTTTGTCCAAGGTGGTTTTAACCACTTTTTTCAGCCTTTCTTTGAGATATGTTTCCATCTCCTCGGAACCCATGCTCTGAAGCTGTTGCCGGGCTTGGTTGATTTCAGCGCTTTCGGCAATGGGATTCCGGCTGCTTTCAAGCGCGGCGTTGGCATCGGCAACCGAACGGATGGCCGCGGCCGCCTCAAAGGAAAGGTATCCGGAAAAAAAGAAACAAACGGCAAAAAAAAGTTTTCCCATGAAAAGACTCATCACTGTTAACAAAAATTATATATCTGTTAATATAAACTCAGATTCATTAAGAAAAGATTATGAAAAGGAGATATGTTCATGAATAATAAAGTAGCCGCCGTCATTTTGGGAGCCGGCAAGGGAACCCGCATGAAGTCAGACCTGCCCAAGGTGATGATGCCGGTCTGCGGCAAGCCGATGATCCGCCATATCATAGACACGCTGGAACAGATTAAGGTTGATGAAATCGTAACCGTCATTGCGCCGGACGGAGATATTGTCAAAAAGGAAGTGGCGCCGTACAAAACCTGCGTACAGGACAAACAGTTGGGTACCGGACACGCCGTCAAATGCGCACGCGAAGCGCTCAAGGGCTTTGACGGCGACGTTCTGGTCATTTTCGGCGATCAGCCGCTTTATACCAAAGACACCATTGAAAAGATATTAAACAAGCGCCGCGAAGGATACAGCATCGTCTGTCTCGGTTTTGTTCCGGAAGATGCGGCCCGCTACGGCCGCCTGATTATGAAAGACGGAGAACTGCAGCGCATTGTCGAATATAAAGACGCAAACGAAGAAGAACGCGCGGTCAAATTCTGCAATTCCGGCATGATGTGTTTCGACGGCGGAAAAATGTTTGACATTTTGGATGAACTTTCCGATGAAAATGCCGCCGGCGAATATTATCTTACCGATGCGGTAGCCATTGCTCTGAGCCGCGGTCTGAAATGCAGCGCCGTCGAATGCCCCGTGAATGAGGCTGCCGCCGCCAATACCAGAGAAGAATTGGCAATGCTGGAAGAACTGCTGAAAGAAAGAAACGGAAAAAATTAATGGCCTTTGTCAGACAATATTGGTTTGGTTTTCTGAGCTCGCTGATTTTGGCGTGCGGTTTTTTTCTGTTTGTGCTGGTGCTGCTTTCTCCGCGCCAGGATATTCGGAAACGGGGCTTTATCCCCTGCACGGAAGCCATGGCCGAAGGAATTTTGTCCTGCCCGAAAGACGGATATTACACGTGCTTGTTCGGTCATATCCTGCAAAACAGCTGGTGCGACGCCAAAGTCATCGGGCGCGGTGTCAGCCTCTGGTTTGACGGAAAACAGAAAACGCCGTGGGCCAATTATATTTTTGAACCGGAATTGCAGGTTGATGAATATCCCGATGACGAAATTCTTCAGGAATTCTACGACAATAATCCGGATATGGAATTTGATTTGCACAAGTTAAACAATTTAAGCCGTGAGCTTGATGAAAAACTGAAGAAAGAGGAAAGTAAAAATGACGGAAAATAATCTTCCCGCCTGGGACTTGTCAGATTTGTACAAAGGTATAAACGATCCGAAGATTGAAGCCGATCTCAGCCGCTGTAAGAATATGGCAGAAAGCTTTGCCCGCGACTATAAGGGAAAACTGGCCTCTCTGAATGCGGAAGATTTTGCCGCCGCGTTGAAAACATATGAAGAGATATCGGTTGTCGGTGATATTCTGGGCGAATTTGCCTATTTAAATATGTGTACCCAAATGAAAAACGGCGAGGCAATGGCCTTTTATCAGAACATCAGCGAAAAACTGACCGAATATGCCAAACCGACGGTTTTCTTCACGCTGGAAATCAACCAGCTGCCGGAAACGACGTTGCAAAACTGGCTTAAAAACGAAAAGGTAGCCTTTTATAAACACTGGTTGGAACGTGTCCGCCGCTTTAAAAAACACGAGTTGAGCGAAGCGGTCGAGGAAGTTTTGCTGGAAAAGTCCGTAACCTCGTCTTCCGCCTGGGTTCGTTTGTATGAAGAACATTCTTCCCGTTTGAAGTATGTCATTGACGGAAAAGAATATAACGATGCCGAAATCTCTAAGCTTTTGCAGGATCAAGATCCAAAAATCCGCGAGAAGGCGGGCAAAGAGCTGAACCGCGTCGGCAAAGAAAATGCGCCCTTGTTTTCTTTCATCTATAATATGATTATCAAAGATAAGGCCATAGAAGACGAAAAACGCGGCTATGAACGCCCGGTTTCCGAACGAAATATGCACGAAAACGTCAAAGACGGGGTCGTCGATGCGCTGGCCGAAACCGTTAAACGCAATTATCAGCATATCAGCCACCGCTTTTATAAGTTGAAAGCAAAATGGCTCGGCGTCGATAAAATGCAGTATTGGGATCGCAATGCTCCGCTGCCGTTCTCTTCGGATGTGCACTATGACTGGGACGAGGCCGTTAAGCTGGTGCTGAATGCTTACAGGGAGTTTTCCGAAGACTTGTATAAAACAGCCCTGCCGTTTTTTGAAAACAACTGGATTGACGTTCCGCCGCGGGACGGAAAACGCAGCGGCGCTTTTGCCGCCGGCACCACCTCAACCAGACACCCGTATCTGTTTCTGAACTTTGTCGGCAAGCAGAATGACGTTCTGACCCTTGCGCACGAGCTTGGGCACGGCTGCCATATGCGTCTGCGTCAGAAAAACGGCGATTTGAACGAGACTTCGCGCATGACCTCGGAAGAAGTCGCTTCCGTGTTCGGCGAAATGATTACCTTCCAGTCGATGCTGCGCTCGCTGAACGATGACAAGGACCGGCTTTGTCTGATTGCTTCCAAGGTGAACGATATGATCAATACCGCGTTTCGCCAGATTGCTTTTCACTTTTTCGAGAGCAAAGCGCATGACGAACGCAAACAGGGCGAGCTTTCAGAGCAGCGTCTGGCCGAGATTTGGGTCGAAGTTCAGAAAGACGTTCTGGGCCCCGCGGTCGTCGTGGACGAAAACTCGGCCTATATTTGGTCTCAGGTCGGACATTTCTTCTTTCTGCCGTTTTATGTCTACGCTTATTCTTTTGCCGATTGTCTGGTCAATTCTCTGTATCAGGTTTCGCAGGAAAACCGGGTGGAAAACTTTCCGGCTCAGTATCTGGATATGCTTTCCAAAACGGCAATTACCGAATATGATGAACTGCTGGCTCCGTTTGGATTGAATCCGTCGGACACGGCGTTTTGGAATAAGGGGCTGAGCCTTATTTCCGGCTATATTGACGAGTTGGAGCGTCTGGATAAGAAACTCGGATTATAAAAAAGAACGCCCCGGAATTTTCCGGGGCTTTTTTCAGAATATTTTTTGAGAGGCTTCTTTGGCCGTTTCCAGATAGTGAGCCGAGGTTTCGGGTGTGCCGAGATAACCGAGGGAATAGTTGATCATTAAAAAGCCGAAAGGATTTTTAGCCAGATCGCTGCGGTTGCGGAAAGGAATTTTCCGATAACCGATTCTCATAATTGAACGCCAGATGGTTGTATGGGGCTTGGTGCTGCCGTTGACATAGTCGTGGAACAAAAATTGAGCCTGCCATAATCCGGGTGCCAGAATTTTTACCCATTCGATTTCCACTTCGCGCCGCAGTCCTTTCATCTGAAATTGCTGAATATTGTATTTGGCTTCGGTGTTTTCGAATTTGGTATACACTTCCTGAGAAGACATCCAGTAAAGCGTTTCGTAGTGCCCCCAGCGTTTGGTTATTTCGTCATAGTCTCTGGGAATTTCGTGCCGCAGCTGGATATATTTGTAAATCATCTGCTCGGCCACCAGGTCGGCGGCGGAAACATAACGTTCCATCGGCTGAATCTGTTCCAGCTGGCTGAAATAGTCGTTAATGCGCAAAATTCGCGGATAAACCGTCCGCTGCGGCAACAAAACGTAAATGACGCTGGCCAGCATCATGTTAAAACTGATGCTGAGACAGGAGAGAACCACCAGGATTCTGGACGTCCACAGATAGCGTCGTTCCGGCATGGCGTTGACATGCACGCTTTCCGGATAAAGCCCGAGCTTGTCGGGGCTTTCTTTCTCGCGGTATTTGAATATGGTGTTAAATATGTCAAACATAACCCGAACCGTAAATTTTAAGTCTGTTGCGCTTTGTTGTATTTCATTTTACCGGCGAACCTTTAATATTTTATATATGAAAGTTGAATAAAAGCAAATAAATACTGTTAATGTCGTTTTTTTTGATATAACTTAGCCAATATAGATTTGTATACAAAGGATTTTAGACTATGAAAAAGTTGCTGTTGCTGTCATTGGTCGGAATGATTATGCTGGTTGCCTGTACCGAAGTGCGTCAAAAAGAGTCGGTGCCGGCGCCGGTATCTTATACCGATTGGGATCGGGCAATTCGCGTCGATGTGGATATGCAAAATATGTATGCCGCCACGCCCCGGAAAATCGAAAAGCCGATCGATATGTATATGGCAATGGCTCTTGCCCTGAAATATAACTATACCCGGCGTGTCGTCGCCTATGAGGAAAACGTGGTCAAGGCCGGCAAGTCCCCGGTTAACAAGCTGCCGGAAGTTTTTGCCGCCGCCGGTTATGTCAATGATCCCGGAGCCGCGGACGTCAGCCCTGATTTAAAGCTGGCCTGGAACATTCTGGACGTCAGCACGGTTTACTATCAGACCATGGATGAAAAATACCGCGGCAATATCGCCTTTGAACAGAGCCGCAAGGTCATTCACAACGTTTTGCAGGAAACGCGCCTGCTGTACTGGAAGACGCTGACGGCGCAAAAGCTGCTGCCGACGGTCAATGAAATGATTGAATATATGACGCTGGAAGTGGACGAGATTAACGCCCGTTCAAAAGAACTGGCGCAGAACGGCCAAAGCCTTTCCATGGACGACATGGTCAAAAAAAGAAAATATATGGAAGCGGTTAAACGTCTTTCCAGCCTGAAGCGCGAGTTTGAAACCGCCGAAGTGCGTCTGGCAACTTTAATGGGTATGCATCCCTCGACCGAATATAAGCTGGTCGGTCCCGAATACGGCAATTTCGCTCTGCCGGAAATCAAGACCGATTTGGCCGATATGGAGTGGATTGCGCTTACCAGCCGTCCGGAGCTTCGTATCCGCGATTTGGTTACCACGCCTGACGAACTCAAAATTTACCTGAAGAGCTATCAGTTGCCCGACGAGCAGAAATATAAGAACAATCCGGCTTATTATAACCGCCGTCTGGCCAAAAAAGGACAGGATATTGCCATTCATATTTTTGAAGACCTGAAAGCTCCGAACGAAAAAGATCTTGAGGCTCTGCGCCGCGAGCGGATGACCAATCTGGTCATGAGCCAGGTTTATGTTGCCTGGGCGCGCTATCAGTCCGCTTATGAAGATTATCGGATTAATCAGGAAATTGCCGATGTTTCCGAAAATATTGCCGAGGACACGACCATCGCCTCCGGCAGCAAGGCCGAAAAAAGCCAGTTGGAAGCCGCACAGGCAATTGAAGATGAGGTTCGCGCTTATGCCGCCTATATCGAACTTCAGGATTCGCTCGGCAATTTATACGCTTCGCTGGGATTGGATGCCGTTCCTTATTATATGCTGAACGAAAAGCCGTCCAAAATTGCGGTTTACCTGCGCAATATTCTCGACAAGTGGCGCCATGGCGAGTTCATTCCCGATAACCGTCCTTATCTGTTGAACATTCCGGCCAAACGCCCGCCGGTAAACCTGTCGTCGCCGAGTCTGCTGCCGGATATCACGCTGGAGACCGGACAGCAGATTAACGTCAAGATTCCCGACAGTGTTTTCGATAAGGTTGACTTTACCGGCAAGTTGACGACCAAGGCCGGGCTGCATGACGATTCGCCGCTGCCCAAGTGGTTGAAATATGATGAGAACAACCATCTCTTTACCGGCGTGGCCATGCCTTCGGATTTGGGCGAATATAAGGTCAAGGTATATGTTTCCGACGAAGAGGGCAACGTGGCTTATCTTACTTTCAAAATTAAGATTGTCGATGTTTACGTTCCCTCTATGCGGGTCATGGGGCTGACCGACGGCCGCAGGGCAACGGTGCTCAAACGTTGCATCGGACCTCAGTGTACGGACGAATACATTGAAGAAAGCGTCATCGGCGAAGAAGTGGTGACTGCACCGAAAAAATGAAGCCAGGCCCCGTTCGGGGCCTGTTTTTTATTTCGGCATTGCAGATTCTCCCGCTCGAATCCGTCAAAAAATAGTTTTTGTTTTACACTTGTTTTGGGGGAATCCGAAACGTTAATCTTTGCGTATTTTGACGTATTTTTTGCCTTATTTGCCGATAATAAATTTTATTAAGAATGTTATGAACAAGCATAAATTTTTTTTATCTAACAAATATAATAGGATAGGAACAATCCCCCCTAAAATTAACTTTAAAGTGCTTGTCCTGAGAGGTCATATAACGCAATATTGTCTTGAGGTCAGCGTAAGCAAAATCCTTAAAATTTACCAAGATATATATTGTGATAAAAAGATGTGTATATACCACATATAGAATATTTACATTTTGTTAATACTATATATGGTATGAATATATCTAAACGATATAAGCAAACAAATTGTCTGAATAACACTAAATAAGAAGGGTCGTTTAAGCGAAATGTCAGAGACTGAATACAAAACATCTCCAATCGAAATGGAAAAAGCCCCGATTGAAAACGTAACCAAAAGAGATGGTACATTAGCCCCGTTTGATAGCTCCAAAATTTTTAATGCTATTAACAAAGCCGGACAAAATACCGGCGAGTTTGGAGAAGAAGAGAGCTGGCTGTTGACTGCTCAGGTCTTGAAGGTATTGAAACACAAATTTGCAGAGTCTCTGCCTTCCATTGAGCAGATTCAGGATATTGTCGAGCAGGTTCTGATTTCTGCAAACTATTTTGCCACCGCCAAAGCCTATATCTTATACCGCGACCAGCGCAACCGTATGCGTTCTGATAAAAAGGTGATGGTTGATGTCGAGAGTTCCATCAACGAATATCTGGAAAAATTGGACTGGCGCGTTAATGCCAATGCCAATCAGGGCTATTCCAACGGCGGCCTTATCTTAAACGTTTCCGGCAAGGTCACGGCCAACTACTGGCTGAGCCACGTGTATCCGGCGGTTGTCGGCGAGGCTCACCGCAACGGTGATATTCACATTCACGATTTGGACATGCTGGCCGCTTACTGTGCCGGCTGGTCTCTGAAAAATCTGCTGCACGAAGGTTTTAACGGCGTTCCGGGCAAGGCCGAAGCCGGTCCGGCCAAACATCTTTCCGCCGCTGTCGGACAGATGGTAAACTTCATGGGCACTCTGCAAAACGAATGGGCGGGCGCGCAGGCTTTCTCCTCGGTAGACACCTATTTGGCGCCGTATGTCCGCGTGGACAAGCTGAACTATGAACAGGTCGAACAGGCCTTTCAGGAACTGATTTACAATTTGAACGTTCCTTCGCGCTGGGGTTCTCAGACACCGTTTACCAACTTCACCTTTGACTGGGTCTGCCCGGACGACCTGCGTGACAAACACCCGATTATTGCCGGTGTCGAACAGGATTTCACCTATGGTGACCTTAAAGAAGAAATGCATATGATTAACAAAGCCTACATCAACGTTATGATGAAAGGCGATATCAAAGGCCGTCCGTTTACCTTCCCGATTCCGACTTATAATATGACGCCGGATTTCCCCTGGGAAGACGAAAATACCGAACTGCTGTTTGAAATGACAGCTAAATACGGCTTGCCTTATTTCCAAAACTTTATCAATTCGGTCTTGAAACCGGGACAGATTCGTTCTATGTGCTGCCGCCTGCAGCTTGACCTGCGCGAACTTTTGGCTCGCGGCAACGGTTTGTTCGGTTCTGCCGAGCAGACGGGGTCCATCGGTGTCGTTACCTTTAACTGCGCGCGTCTCGGCTATGTTTATAAAAACAACGAAGCCGGTCTGTTTGCCCGCGTTGATGAACTGATGAACATTGCCCGCACTTCATTGGAAATCAAACGCAAGGTCATCCAGCGTTTAATCGACAACGGCTTGTATCCATACACCAAACGTTATCTCGGCACGCTGCGCAATCACTTTTCGACCATCGGCGTCAACGGCATCAACGAGATGATTTTGAACTATACCGACGGCAAAGAAAACATCTCAACGCCGTGGGGACAGAATTTTGCCGAGAAGTTTTTGGATTACATCCGTGACAGACTGGTAAAAATCCAGGAAGAAACCGGACATATGTATAATCTTGAAGCGACTCCGGCTGAATCGGCCACCTACCGTTTTGCCCGCGAAGACAAAAAACGTTTTCCGAACATCATTCAGGCCGGAACCAAGGAAAATCCGTATTACACCAACTCTTCGCAGTTGCCGGTAGGTTTTACGGATGATCCGTTTGAAGCTTTGGATTTGCAGTCCCGTCTGCAGACCAAGTATACCGGCGGTACGGTTTTGCACCTCTACATGGGGCAGAAACTGTCCTCGGCCAAAGTCTGCCGCGAACTGGTCAAAAAGGTTTTGACCAATTACCGTTTACCATACATTACCATAACTCCGACTTTCTCTGTGTGTCCGAAACACGGTTATATCTCCGGAGAGCACAAATTCTGCCCAATCTGCGATGAGGAGAAAAAGGCAGAAAAAAGAAGAGCCGCAGCCTCTAGTAAAGAAGTTGCTTAATTGAATAAATTTAGAAAAAATATGGAGAAAAAAATGACCACAATTAATTTTGAAGATATTAAACTGAGTGACGAAGAAAGACAACCTTGCGAAGTTTGGACCAGAGTTATGGGTTACCTGCGTCCGGTATCAGAATTCAATAAAGGTAAAAAATCTGAATTTTATTCAAGAGTATGCTTCTCTGAAAGCAAGGCTCTGGCCGGAATGGAAAGCCGCGAAGAAGCAATGGCTGTTGCGGCTGAGTAAGATTCATATAGTATTCTGCCAAATACGATGAAACACATTAAAATCGGCGGTGTTGAGACATTCAGCACCGTCGATTTTCCAAATCAGATGGCCGCTGTTGTGTTTATGCAGGGCTGTCCGTGGCGCTGCCCTTTCTGCCATAATGCCTCTTTACAGAAAATTGGTGCGGAAACGAACTTTATCTGGGAAAAATTTGTTGACTTTCTGAAAGGGCGCAAAGGAATTTTGGATGCCGTCGTTTTCAGCGGCGGAGAACCTCTGGTGCAGGACGAACTGGCCGATTATGTTCGCGAGGTTAAAGAGCTCGGCTACAAGATCGGTTTGCACACCGGCGGTTACCGGCCGGAGGCGCTGGCCAAAGTGCTGCCGTTGGTCGATTGGATCGGGTTTGACATTAAGGCGCCGTTGAACGAAGAGCATTATAAGAAAGCCGTCGGCGGCGTAAATCATTTCCGTCAGGTTACGGAGAGCCTGAATATGATTATTGATTCCGGTCTGCATTTTGAATGCCGTACCACTTGCGATCCTCGGATTTTGAGCATCAGTGACATTTATACGATTGCCGATGAGCTCAAAGCCAAAGGTGTAAAGGAATATTATCTGCAAAAATATCGTCAGATTGACGGCGATGATACGCCTGACGGCGAGTGTGACAAGTTTTTTGAAGACACGGACTTGCTGAGGTATCTCCAATCGTCTTTTAACATTTTTGACGTCCGCAAATAAGCGGAGAAAAAGCTCCGTTGCAAGGCGGAGCTTTTTTATGAGATTTCTTGTCCTGCTTTTGACCAGGAAACGAATGTGCTGCCCAGTGTCTGTTGATAGTGTTTACGGCGCGCTTCTCTGATTTTTTCGGCTTTGGCCTCGTTCGCGCGGGCTTTTTCCAGTTCGTCGGCATTCATTGTCAGTTCTTTAGGCAGCGGTTTCAGCCGGCGGCGGATATCCTGTCTGGGGTTGTCGTCGCAATACAGAATGATTGCGTCGTCCTGAAGCTCTTTGAAGTTCATGTCGTCATAAAAATCATAGCGGATTTGTTCGCTGCGGTGAAACTTTCCGTCTTTATCGGCGCGAATAACGTGCATCTCCAGATTATAGCCGCTGCTTCTCGGCATCGGATCCGGTTCGTTAATCAGGCAGACAAACACGCCGGTTTTTTGATTCGGAGAAATATGGAAGGAAAATTTGCTTTGTTCGTCAAAATAAATTCTCCCTTTAATACATTTGTATAATTCTTTGTAAAAAGGATTTTTGTCGTTAAAGGCCTCCAGTCCGAGGATGTCTTTTTTAGCAAATAATTCGGCAAATTCTTTGGTTTTTTCGTTATCTAAATATTGCATTTATCAAACTCCCAAGTTTTTTTCTGAACAAATCATACCATTTTACGGGGATTCTGTCAATATTAGGTCTATTTGGACAAAGAGGAACCGGATTGAGGCTGGAAAATAAGAGCCGCATTGAAGAAGAGAGCAAATAGAAAATACGATAAAAAATAAAATTATTTAAAAATTTTTATTTTGAAAGATTATTTTCTTCACCTTTTAAGATGTGTACGGGAAAACTTGACAATTTAAGATGGCCGATTGTCCCGGGATTTGAAATCGAATCCGTAAAATATTGAATTTTTATCCGGAGAATCCGCAAACAATATCATATGAGAAAAGTTAAAAGCCTCTTGCGTGGAATTTTGTCAGGCTTTGAAACGTTTCAGTTTGCCGTAATGTTTTTTATGCGGTTTGCCGACCGTTGTATCAGGATCAGGGGAAGGTCTCGCTTTCTTAAATTTAATTTCACCCGAGAATTTTTTTAATTTTTGCGGCGAAACGCTTTCAGCCGCAGCAGGTGCATTGTGACGCTTCCTCCGTTCGTCGCTGAAACGTTTGGGAGAACGGTCGTCAAAAACTCTTTTTCCCTTTGCTTTTTTGTCCTGAGAAACGAAAATGCCGGGCTGGTTTCCCGTTTTGTCCGATGTTTTGCCCGTCGTGATAAAATGCCGGTCCCGATTGGCGAAAGGAGATTTTTCGGATCTCGGAGCGTCTTTAACTTCAAAATTTTTTTCTTTGCCTTTTTTGGGATTCTTTTCGACCGAAAAGCCGAATTTTCCGAGTTGTCTGCCCAAGGTATAATAATGTCCGTGAACATAGGCGACCAGCCCGGCTTTTTCCAGCCAGAGTTTTCCGTCCCCGTCAATATATCTGTCGTCAACGTTGACGGCAACGATTTCTGCCAGAAACATATCATGTGTTCCGTATCTTGTTACCGATTTTACCTTACACTCAATGGATACGGGAGCTTCCTCAATCTGAGGCGCCTTAATTTGCGAACAGGGGGATGCGGTCAGTCCCGTTTCCTTAAACTTGTCAATATTCCGGCCTGATTTTACGCCACACCAGTCGGCGGCTCTGGCCAGCGGCAGATTAGTCAGGTTAATGACAAATTCGCCGCTTTTGCTGATGATTTCATGAGAATATCTGGACGGACGGATTGAAACGTAAGTCATTGCGGGGTCGGAAGCGATGATTCCGGTCCAGGCCGCGGTCATAATATTGGGGCTGTCCGTTGTGCCGCAGGAAATAAGTGCCGGCGGTACCGGAGCCAGCATTGTTCCGGGTTTCCATGAAATTTTGGTCATAGTCTAATGCCTTTGACAACAGGGGTGGATAAATTATGCAGTACGTTACTTCAAAAATTATTAATCTGCAAATCTTTTCTCAACTGTCCATTGGTTTTAATTTTTCGGATTTTTTTTCATAAATTCATCTAAACGTAAGATAAAACAGAAAAATATGTTGCAATTATAAGTTACATATCATAGATATTGTTAAAGCGGTTCGGAGGTGCCATGAACAAAAAAGATGTAATGAATATCGAGGGTCTGTTTATTTTGTCTACCATAGCCCGCAATTCGGGAAAACGTCAGGCCTCAAAGGAATATAACACTTCGGTTGACACAATCAACAAGTATATTGACAATTTGGAAAATGAACTGGGCTTCAAACTGCTGGCCAGCAACGGCCGAGGTTCCATGCTGACGCCCCGTGCTGAGGGGCTGGTTAAAAAAGTGGACCAGATCAGCGAGATATTAAAAAGCATCTATGCCAGTTCTGTTGATCGTAATGATGTTGCCGGCGAAGTTCGCGTCGGCACTTCTTTTATGATCAGCAGCAATTTATCTTTGCGCAACATCAGCGACTTTGCTGACAAATATCCTAACATTGTTCTGTCATTCATAACGTCAGGGCCCGGAGAATCAAACGAAAGCATTATCTCAAATTTTGACATTGCCCTGACCGCGATCGAGCCGACCAATTCAGAACTGGTCATTATTGATTCCAAGAAAATTAATTGCGGTTTTTTTGCCTCTCCGGCTTACCTTTCCCATTATGGTTATCCGGTTGATTTGGAAGATATGCTCCAGAATTATCGTATTTTGCATAAAGAAGGTTTGGAAAAGCATATATCAGTATGGGCTGATGTGATAAAACGCGCTAAAAAAGTTTGCTATACTTCGAATTCTCCGTTCCTGCTGATTGACGCGTTGCGTCAGGGGCTGGGTATTTCTGTTTTGCCGTTGCGTCTTAAGGAAGAAGGACTGGTTTGTCTGGACAATATCAAATGTGAGTCTTGCGTTACCGTTTATCTGGTCGCACATAAAAACACCAAGGATATGCCCAGAATCAGGGCCGTTCTGAACTACTACAAAGATTTACTGGCCGAGATGTAGTTGTCGGTCGTCGGTTTAACTAAATGTAAATAAAAAAAGTATTACTTTAAGCCGTTGTAAAATTTGTTTTTAAGGTAACCTGTATGCATTCGATTCACACCCTTATCGTTGATCTGACCCTCATTACGATATACGCGGGACTGACCACGCTTTTATTTAAAAAGCTCAAACAGCCGATTGTTTTGGGGTATGTTTTGGCCGGTATTTTTGCCGGACCGTTTTTCAACTTTGTTCCGACCGTCAGCGATAAGGAAAATCTGACTCTCTGGGCCGACATCGGCGTAATTTTTCTGCTGTTCGGTCTGGGGCTGGAGTTCAGCTTCAAAAAGATGATTAATGTCGGCAAGGCCGCGATGATAACCGCCAACGCCAATATTTTGTTTATGCTTTTTCTTGGCTACTGTACCGGTCTGCTGCTGGGCTGGTCGACGATGGACAGCTTTTTTCTGGGCAGTATGATTTCCATGTCTTCCACCACCATTATCATCAAAGCTTTTGATGATCTGAACGTGAAAAAACAAAAATTCACGGACTTGGTCTTCGGCGTTTTGGTGGTTGAAGACATCGTCGGCATTTTGTTGCTGGTTTTGCTGCCGACCATAGCCTTGGGAAACAGCATTGACGGAACCGAGCTTGCCGTCAGCACGTTGAAGCTTGTTTTCTTTTTGATTTTGTGTTTTGTCATCGGTATTTATCTGGTGCCGACGTTTCTTGATAAGATCACGCGGTTTCTCAATGACGAGATGCTGCTTCTGATTACGATCAGCCTGTGTTTCGGAATGGTCTTGCTGGCGACTTATTCCGGTTTTTCCTCGGCTTTGGGCGCGTTTCTTATGGGGTCTATCCTGGCCGAAACACAGTTGATTCACCGCATTGAAAAAAATATGCAGCCGTTGAAAGATTTCTTTGGCGCAGTATTTTTTGTCTCGGTGGGCATGATGGTCAATCCGGCTATGTTTATAGAATATGCGGTTCCCATTTTGGCCATCACCTTTATTGTCATTGTCGGCAAGGTAATTTTTTCTTGTTTGGGCTTTGTCATTGCGGGACAACCGCTCAAAACCTCAATCCTTTGTGGTTTTTCTTTGGCTCAGGTCGGCGAGTTTGCTTTCATTATCGCTTCGCTCGGAATGAGTATCAAAGTTTTGGATGCCAAAGTGTATCCGATTATTGTTGCCGTTTCGGTCATTACGACTTTTTTGACGCCGATGATGATAAAGTCCGCGGAACCTTTTTATAAATTCCTGCTGAAGTTTTTGCCGGAAAAATGGGCAGAGTTTCTCAACCGCAACAGCACACCTGCGGTTGTAACACCCTCGGAAGAACGCCTGTGGAGCGAATTGTTTAAAAACTATCTGCTGCGGTTGGCGCTTTTTTCCATGATTCTCTACACAATCATCATTTTGTCGGCCAATTTTATCCGTCCCGTCGTTCAGGCATTGCTGCCGAATTTGGGTGGCAGAATTGTCACTACGGCGGTGACGCTGATTATGATGGCGCCGTTTTTAAAAGCGCTTATCGGCTGGGAGGCCATTCTGCCGGGATTCCTGACCCGAGCCGTTAAAAAGTCCTTTTGCCTGCTGCGCCGCGGCAAAACGGCGGAAGAAGCGGAAAAGGGCGGTGTGGTCAAAAAACTGGAAGAACATTTTGACTTTTGCAGCGGCTGGAGCGAAAGTGCGGAAAACGTCAGAAACTTTTTTATATCCAACAGCATTTTGGCTAAAATATATTACAAACTGTGGATGGCTAAGAAAAGCAACCGCCTGCCTCTGATTTTGATGACAAGTTTCCGTCTTTTGGTTATTTCGTTTTTCATTGTTACGGTAGTCCATCAGTTCCTGACCGAAAATTATAAGGTGACGTTGTTGCTCTTGGCCGGAACCGTTTTGCTTCTGGCTCAGTCGCGCTGGCTGTTGAATCAATATATGAAAATGGAAGCGCAGTTTTTGGCCAATCTTCGCGGGCGCAAAATGGAAGAAAAAGAAGAAGAGAAAAATAAGACCCCGGCAGAGTAGTAAAATGGCGGATATTTGTATTCTTCACGGATTTTTAGGAGCGGGAAAATCGACATTTGCCCGGAAGCTGGCCCGGCAAAACCGCGCAATCGTGCTGAATCCGGACCGATGGTGTATGCGTTTGTTTTCGGCGGAGACTTATGAAAAAACTGGGATGTCTGCTTTGCCGAAACCGTTGGTGTTTTGTGGCGGCGCGCAGCAAAACATATTGCCGCCGGTCGCAGCGTTGTTTTTGATATGGGGTTTTGGAGCAAGGCTTCGCGAACGGAAGCGCGTCGGAAAGCGGAAGAAATGGGCGCCGGTTTCCGGCATTATTACGTTTATGCGCCGGATGAAGTGTTAAGGCAGAGGCTTCGCGGCAGAGAAGGAACGATTGCCGCCCGTAATCTGGAAAATTTTGATGAATTGAAAGCGCTTTTTGAAGCTCCCGACACGGATGAACGGTTTATTCTGATCAACGGTTGCCAAATGGAGCGCTGATAAAAAATATTTTTGAGTTCGGCTATAATCACAGTATTCTCTCGGTCAGTAATTCTCTGCTGAAATATTACAATGTGCCGATTCAATCTGTCTGTTCATATCATAAAAAAACCCGCCGCAAGGGCAGGTCTTTTTAATGGTGCGCTAGGCCGGAATCGAACCGGCACGGGATTGCTCCCAACAGATTTTAAGTCTGCAGCGTCTACCAGTTCCGCCACAAGCGCAAAAATCCTTTTCAAGTTTATAATCTAAAAAAATATAATTACAAGAATAAATTTGGGCTTTTATAAAAATAAAAAACTGTGCTACATTAAAATCAAACGGCGGAGGTGAGAAAATGATTTCTGATGGGGAAGCTTTTAATATTTGTATCCGCGGTTCGGCGGACGATCTGGCGAAGCTTTTGGCTTCTGGTTTTTCGGCGTCGACGCCGTCGGAAAATTTTTGCGGCAATACGCTGATCCATCTGGCGGCATATAACCGCGACTTGAACAAGCTGAAGCTTTTGGTGGAATCTGTCCCTCCGGAAAACCGGACGGCGGCATTAAATCGTTGCAACCGTTATAATTTAACGCCTCTTTTTGAAACCTGTTTGGTTCCGATGTCTCCGGGAGCTTTTTGCGAACAGCATCCCGAAGCCGATGTTGCGGCTTATGCCCGCCGTTTTGAAAACATTATGAAAAAGAGCGTGGATGTTGCTGATTATCTGCTCCAAAATAATGCCAATCCCAATACGCCGCGGGCCAAAATTGGCGGTGACACACCGGTCAAAGGTAAAATAACGGCCTTGACGCTGACGGAATATATCAATTGGCAGCTTTCTTTCCGCAATCATAAAAACCCGGCTTTTGAACCGCTTTCTCAGTTAAAGGCGCTGATTGAAAATCAGATTGCCCTCAATCAAAAACGTCTGGCTGAGCGTGGAAAAAAGATTTAAGGCTTGAGTCTTTCGGTAAAATATGCTTGAGTATCTGTGTTAACAAATTAATTTTGTTCAATTTTCAAATGCTTTTCTGCGGCAGGAGACAGCGTCCCGGCAGAAAGCGTTTATGATTAAAAGGATTAAATATATGAAAACAATAGATATTTCATGGCGCCGTTACGTCCTGCCCGAGATTAATAACGAAGGCTGGCGCTTTGTCGGAATTTTTGCTGCAGTAACAGCGTTACTGGCAATGATCTGGCAGCCGCTGGGATGGATCGGCCTGGTACTGACCGTATGGTGTTTTTATTTCTTCAGAGATCCCGAGCGCGTAACGCCGGAAATTGAAGACGTCGTGGTTTCCCCCGCCGACGGCATCGTTCAGATGATAACCAAAGTCAAGGCTCCGGAAGAGTTGGGGCTCGGCGATGCCAAATTTACCCGTGTCAGTGTTTTTATGAGTGTGTTCAATGTTCATGTCAATCGCGCGCCGGCGCAGGGTAAAATCATTAAATCCGTTTATGTTCCGGGTAAGTTTGTTAACGCCACGCTGGATAAGGCCAGCAAAGACAACGAACGCCAGCTCTTGGCCATGAAAACCAAAAACGGTAAAACCATCTGTTTCGTTCAGATTGCCGGTTTAATCGCCCGCCGCATTTTGTGTGAAGCGACCGAAGGTATGGAATATAAGGCCGGAGAACGTTTCGGACTGATTCGTTTCGGTTCCAGATTGGACGTTTATCTTCCCGAAGGCGTCGAGCCTCAGGTCTGCCTGGGCCAGACGATGATTGCCGGCGAGAGCGTCATTGCCAACCTCGGCAGTGCAGCCGAAGCGGTAAAGGGAGTAATCAGATAATGGAAAAGATTAATCCGATGTTAATGACGAAACATAAGCTGACCTCGCTGCCGTTTCGCAAAATTGCTCCGAATATTGTCACCATGCTGGCCTTGTGCGCCGGCGTAACCTCCATCCGCTATTCCATTCAGGAAGATTGGGTTAAGGCCGTATTGTGCATTTTTATTGCCGCCTTTTTTGATGGCTTGGACGGCCGCGTGGCCCGAATGCTTAAAGGGTCGACCAAGTTCGGGGCCGAACTGGATTCTCTGTCGGACTTTGTCAGTTTTGGCGTAGCTCCGGCAATCCTGCTGTATCAGTGGTCTTTGTTTGATCTGCCCAAATTCGGCTGGTTTTTCTGCCTGTTGATGTCTATCGGCATGGCCATGCGTTTGGCTCGTTTTAATACCATGCTGGAAGAAGAGCCGCAGCCGGAATATTGGTCTCATTTCTTTGTCGGCGTGCCGGCTCCGGCCGCTGCCGCATTGGTTATGATGCCGATTATGATTTCCTTTGAGCTTCCGGAACTGACGTTTGTCCGTTCGCATGGTTTTTGCGCCACGGTGCTTTGCGTCGTTTCTTTCCTGATGGTCAGCCGGATTCCAACCTTTTCTACCAAGAAATTGAAGGTTCCGACCTATATGTTTATGCCGATGATGTTGTTTGTGGCTTTGTTTGCCAGCTTTATCATCACGCAGCCTTGGCTGACACTTGGCATTTTGACCGTAATTTATGCTTGCTCCATTCCGATCGGGATATTTATTTTCCTGCAGGAAAAAAAGGAATTTGAAAGCAAAGGCAGATAAAAGAAAAAGGTTACCGTAAAGGTAACCTTTTTTGTTGTCTGAATTACAAAAAATTAACGGTCGCGTTGCAAAAACAAAATGCCGCAGGCATCTTCTTCCAGTATGTAATCGTTGGCGATTTTGTCTCCGGCTTTGAAGATTGTCTGAATGTCGAAGTCATTCTTAATCACAGACGTTTCGCCGCTGAAAACTCCGACGGCGGCATAGTTGTGAATATTCTGTCTCGAAACCCAGAAATATTGCAGCGTTTTGCGTTTCAAAAACGCATCGTACTGATAGCTGCTGAGCAGAGCCGCGCTTTGAGTAATATGAAATTCCTGCTGTAGGATTTTCAAAGCCTGCTGCGCGTCGTGCGGCGTGTCGGCGTTCGTCCTCACTTGCAGCGCGCGGTAACGGTCCGCCCACT